>CBINJL010000302.1:0-4819 GCA_966250925.1 uncultured Opitutus sp.
CTGCCCGAAGCGATCTTCGGGATCACTCACCAGCGTATAACCGATGCCGTGTTTGGCCGCATAACGGGCATGCGAACCGGCGGTGTCGCGGGATACCGCCACCACCGCAAAGCCACGAGCCCGGATCGCCGCGGAGGCCTCGGCCAGAGTGCGGTTCTGCTTGTCGCACGAACCGGTGTTGTTGCGCATGTAAACCGATACCACCGTCGGGCCGGCAATCAGCTCGGCAAAGCGCACGGTTTGCGGTGCGGTCGCGCCCGGCCGCACTACCTTGACCTCGAAATCGAGCTCCAATCGGTCGCCGACGCGCTTCATCGTTGCCCGTTAAAACCGTCGCCGGTGATCGGTTCAGATGTGCTTCGAATCGTCGGCATCCTTGGCCGTGTAGCCGGATTCCTGCCGTTGGTGATTCACCTGATTCTTCTTCACGTAAGCCTGGTAAACATCTTCAGCTGTCATGCCGAGCGTCTGGGCCAGGGAAACGAGGAAGTGAAACAGGTCGACCACCTCGACCTTGGCGTTCTGCTCGTCGAACTTCTGGTATTTCGCCCACCACTTCCACGGCACACTGTCGATCAGCTCCGCCGTTTCCTGCTGCATCGCCCGGGTGTAGTTCAGAATCCACTTCGCCTTTTCCTCGTCCGAGGGCGGCGGCAACGTCACCCCGATGCGGGCGTTGAGGGCTTCCTGCATGCGGAAAATCTCGTCCAGCTTGTCCATGGTCGGCGAGGCTGGCGCGGGCCCAACCGAGCGCAAGTGGCAAGTGCCGCCCCGCTCCGCCCCGTTGGGGCGTGTCTGGCAAAGCTGGAGGGGCAGCGCTGGGAACGCAGCGGGCGGCGGCCAAGGCGGAGCCGAGGGAACTGTGCCTGCAGGCACTGTCCCTCGGCGAGAACGCCGGCTGACGCCCGCTCCGTCCCAGCCCGAAGGGTGAGTGGCAAATGCGGCTGGCGCGGCGTTGCCCGCGACGGCATGGCCCTCTGGGCCACCTCCGTCGCGGCCGCCTGGCGCGAGCCGCATTTTCCGTTCACGCTGCCCCTCCAGCTTTGCCAGACACGCCCTAATAAAAAGGATTTGCGCTGACCGGGCATAACGCCGACGTTGCCAGCTTGTTGCCCGCGTCGAGCGCCCGCGCGGCCTCCGCCCGAGGCAACCTTCACGCAGCTCCTCAAGTCGAGTGAGCGCGTGTTAACCTAAACAGAAACAACAACATGTCAGATAACACTACGTCCGGCTCCGAGAGCGCCGCCATTCCGGCCGCAGCTCCCGCCGCGACGCCCGCCGGGCAGCCCGCCGCCCCTGCGACCGAGAACGCCTTCGCGTTCGGTTCCGGTCGCGGCGCCGGCCTCGCCCGCGGCAAACGCAAGCCCGCGTCCGCGACGCCGGCTCCGTCCGCCGATGCCCCCGCCGGTGATTACCGGCCCACCGCCGTCCAGATCGTGACGACCGCGTCGGAATACAAAAACCCGTTCGAACCCGAGCCCGCTCCCGCCCCCGCGGCGGCCCAGCCTGAGGCTCCGGTTTCGAATCCGGCCCCCGTCGCGCCCGTCGCGGCCCCGGCCGCTCCGTCAACCGCTCCGGCCGCTCCCGTGGTCGCAGCGACTCCCGCCCAGCCCGCTCCCGCCCCCGCTCCGAAACCGGCCGCTCCGGCCGAACCCGAGCCCAAGGTCGAGCTCAACATCCTCCCGCCCAAGCCGGTCGCCCGACCGACCGAACGCTGGGAAGCGTCCTCCTTCGAGGAATCCGACACCGCCCGGGCCGATGACCGACCGACCTTCAAGCCGAGCCGCCGTCGTTCCGACGACAGCGCGCCGCAGGGTCGCCGCGAACGCCGCCCGCGCAACGAACGCCGCGACGGCGAACGTGAAAACACGGAACGCCGGCCGCGCGCGCCCAAGCCCGTCGAAGTCGACGTGCCCGCGCCCACGGTCGCCTCCTCCGGCGGCGGTTTCTTCGGTTGGTTGAAAAACCTCTTCGGTGGCGCTCCCGCCGCCCCGCAGCCCGAAACCGGGAAGTCCTCCCGCTCGGGCAACCGCTCCGAACGCGAACGCGGCAACCGTGATCGTGACCGCGAGGGTGATCGCAACAACCGCAACCGGGGTCGCGGCCGCGGCCGTGGTCGCGGTGGCAATCGCCCGGAAGGCGCCAACACCGGTCCCGGCGGCGATTCCCGTCCGCGCGGCGGTGAAGGCTCCGAACGCGGCGAAGGCTCCGGTGATGGCAATCGCCGCCGCCGTCGTCGTGGCGGCCGCGGTGGCAATCGTCGTCGTCGCCAGGATGGCGGAGGCGACTCCGCCAACTGAGCCCGCGTCGCCAGACGCGTTTTTCTCCTTCTTCAAACGCCCGCCTCACCCGCGGGCGTTTTTTTTGCGCCTTTTTTCAACCCCACCGCCATCTTCCCCTTTTACTCCCGGACGCCGCCCCTTTCACTCCTCCCTTTCCCACCCTTCTTCATCCATGTCCGATCTCATCGTCCAAGGCGGCAATCCGCTGAGCGGCACCATCACCCCGTCCGGCAACAAGAACTCCATCCTGCCGATCTTCTGCGCCACCTTGCTGACCGACGAACCGGTCACGCTGCGCAACGTGCCGGACATCACCGACCTCAACAAACTGGTCGCGTTCTTCACCCAGCAGGGGTCGCGCATCGACTGGGACCGCGCCGCCGGCATCATGCAGATCGACCACCGCGATTTCGCTCCGGAACTGACGGATCACGAATTGCCGCAGGACATGCGTTCCACCGTCCTGCTCTACCCTGCCCTGCTGCATCGCCTCGGCAAAATCACCGTGCGTTCCAACACCAAGGGCTGCTCGCTCGGGGTGCGTGAGATCGATCCCCATCTCGACATCCTCGCCGCGCTCGGGGCCGACATTTCCGGCGACGAACCCCTCACCATCGCGCTGCCCGCGGGCCGTTTCCGCGCCAACCGCACCTGGCTCGACTACATGTCCGTCACCGTCACGGAAAATTTTGCCATGGCCGCCGCCCTCGCCGACGGCAAATCGACCCTCATCAACGCCGCCAGCGAACCGCACGTGCAGGACCTGTGCAACGCCCTCGTCGCCATGGGCGCGACTGTCACCGGGATCGGCACCAGCCGACTCGAAATCTCCGGCGTCGAAGCCCTGCACGGCGCCGACATCACCATCGGCACCGATTACCACGAAGTCGTTACCTTCCTCGCCCTCGGCGCCATCACCGGCGGCGAAATCCGCGTCGAAAAATCCGTCCCGCAACACTTCGACCTCATCACCCGCGCCTTCGCCCGCCTCGGGGTCGAAGTCCGCCACGAAGGCGACACCGCCATCGTCGGCCGCAACCAGTCGCTGTGTATCGAACAACCGCATACATCGAACCTGTTGCCCAAGATCGAAGCCGCGCCGTGGCCGTATTTTTCCGTCGACCTGCTGCCGCTCATGATCGCGCTCAGCACCCACGCCACCGGCACGATCCATTTCTGGAACAAGGTCTACGAAAACGGATTTTCCTGGATTCCCGAACTGGCCAAATTCGGCGCCCACGCCGTGGTCAGCGACCCGCACCGCCTGATCGTGTTCGGCGGCCGCCCCCTGCGCCCCGCCGTCGTCGACTCGCCCTACGTGATCCGCGCCGCCGTCGCCTTGGCCATGGTCGCCGCCTCCATCCCTGGCCGCAGCGTGGTGCGCCACGCCGAAATCATCAAACGCGCTCACCCGCGCTTCGTGGAAAACCTCAACTCCCTCGGCGCCCAACTCGAGTGGCAATAAACGCCACGGCGGCCGTCGCCGCCGGGCTCACCTCCACCGCCACGCCGGGCGCTCCCTTGTAGGTAGCGGCCACGCCCAACCCCCGCCGGGCGCGCCCCCTCAACGCCGGCATAGCCGCAATCCGCCCCCAAACCATCCCGGCCCTTCGCGCTCCCATTTGTCACGTATTACGTGACAAACGGACGCATTAATCTGGTTATCATGTTATTACATTTCGATATGGCTGTGGAACCATACGCGGCTTGACGGTATGGCAAGTGAGCCATACTTTAGCGGAATCATGAAGATGACCATGCACATCGACGAGGACGTGCTGGCGCAGGTCATGGAGCTGACCGGGGCCAAGACCAAGACGGCCGCGGTCGAGATGGCCCTGCGCGACCTCGCCCGCCGGCATAAGCAGCGGAAGCTGTTCCGCACCCCGCTCTGGCCAACCTACGAGGACTGGGTGCAGGACGCCGCCCCGAAGCCGTCGGATGCGATCGATCCGCCTGATATCGACGAGGATGCCGTGCAGCGCTGCGTTGCCCGGCTGCGCTCCCGCCGACAAATGGCGGCCGAAAGCGACGATGCGCAGTTGCCGTCAGCCACCGACGAAGATCGCGAAAACTATCCGGCGTCGTGAACACCCTCGTTCTCGTCGACAGCAGTTTTTTCATTCGCTTCAGCCAATTGCGCGAGGACGCCTTCGCCGCATTTGAGCTCTACCCCGAAATCGACTTCGCCATCAACGGTGTCGTCTGGGTCGAGGTGTTGCGCGGGCGTGCCGTGCCCGCCCATCGCGAGCGTTACGAAAAACGGTTTTCCACCCTGCGGTTTCTCAATCTCACGCCGCGCACGTGGCAACATGCCGCGGCGCTGGCGTGGGAGCTGGATCGCAGCGGCGACGTGCTGCCTGCGACCGACATCGCCATCGCCGCCACCGCGCTCGATCATGGCGCGGCGGTGCTGACCTTTGATCGGCATTTCAACAAAGTGCCGGGCCTCACCGTGCTCAACGACCTGCCCTGATCCGCGGGCCGCACTTCCGACTTCTTCCTTCGAACTTCTTCCTCCCTACTTCGCCTCCATG
>CBINJL010000303.1:0-4816 GCA_966250925.1 uncultured Opitutus sp.
GTTGCCGGTCGGTTCCGCCGACGCAGTCATCTCCGGCGAATTACCGGCGGGCGTTTTCAACGCCGTCGTCGCCAACGCCGGCACGACTGGCGGCCGGGTCTTGACGGAAGTTTATGATGACAACCTTGCCGACGGAGTCACCCGTTTGGTCAATCTCTCCGCCCGGGCGCGCATCGCGTCCGGCGAAACGTTGATCGCGGGATTTGTCATCGCTGGCTCGACCGATTTGCCGGTGGTGATTCGGGCCGTCGGTCCGGGGTTGCGCGCCTATGGCGTGGGCGATGCGGTGGTGAATCCGCGGGTAACGCTTTATCGGGCGGATGGCGCACCGATTGCGTTCAACGACGACTGGCGTGACGACGACGGTCGGGCGCTGGGGGCATTTCCGTTGGAGGTGGATTCGGCCGATGCCGTCCTGCCGATTGCGCTGCCCGCCGGGACCTACACCGTGCACGTCACGGCCGGCGGTGCCGTGCCTGACGCCGGCACGGTGCTGGTGGAAATCTACGACGCGCTCTAGCAGAAAGTCGTGACTCCGCCGCAGAGTAGCGGGAGCTTCCAGCTCTCGTTCCTCTACCGCAGCCGAAAGCACGGGAGCTGGAAGCTCCCGCTACTTTCTAAACGAGGCGTCGTGTTCTCAGCCGCGTTTGAGGCGGAGCAGGCGTTCGCCGGCGGCGTGCAACGTCTCCGCCTGTTTGGCGAAGTTAAGCCGCACGTAGCGGTGTTCCGGACGGTGGAAAAACACCGATCCGGGCACCGGTGCGACGCCGATTTCCCGGGTCATCCATTTCGAAAATGCGACATCGTCGGCGTGTCCAAATGCCGCGATGTCGAGCATGACGAAGTAGGCACCTTGTGGAGTGGTGTAGGGCAGTCCGATCTGGTCGAGATAACCGAGCAGGATGTCGCGGCGGGCGGCATAGTCGGCCGCCAGATCGCCATAGTAGCTGTCGGGTAAATTCAGTCCCGCGACGATGGCGTGCTGCAGGGGCGCAGCGGCTCCGACGGTGAGAAAGTCATGCACCTTGCGGCCCTGGGCCACGAACGCCGGATCGGCGAACACGTAGCCGAGACGCCAGCCGGTGATGGCAAAGGTCTTCGAAAGCGAACTGCAGTGCACGGTGCGCTCCGCCATGCCGGGCAACGCGGAAAGGTAGGTGTGATGGTGCGGTGGATACACCAGGTGTTCGTAAACCTCGTCGGTGATGACAAAGACATCGAACTCGCAGGCGAGCTGCGCGATGAAGCCCAGTTCGTCGGCGCTGAAAACCTTGCCGGTCGGATTCGACGGATTGCAGAGAATGAAGGCCTTGATGCCGCTGGCGAAAACGCGCCGCAGTTCCTCGCGATCGAAGTCGTAGTGGGGCGGCCGCAGTTCCGCGAAGACCGGTTGCACACCGGACAGAATGGCGTCGGCGCTGTAGTTTTCGTAGAACGGTGAAAACAGGCCGATGGAGTCACCCACATCGGCGGCGGTCATGACCGCGACCATCATCGCCTCGGTCGAACCGCAGGTGACGATCAGATGGCGATCCGGTTCGCAGGGGAGGCCGGTGAAGCGCGTGATCTTGCGGGCGAGTGCTTCGCGCAAAGGCGGCGCGCCCCACGTGATGGCGTATTGATGATGACCGGCATCCATCTCCGCCTTGGCCGCGTCAATGATGACCTGTGGCGGATCAAAATCGGGAAAGCCCTGGGACAGATTGATCGCGCCGTGTTGGTGGGCGACGCGGGTCATTTCGCGGATCAGCGACTCGGTAAAGCCGGCGGTGCGGCGGGAAGTGCGGGGCATGAGAGCGGGAGGGAATTCGCTTCGGTAAAGCCACGAGTTATACCTAAGTCCATCCGATTGAGGCAAAGGTAGGAAAGTCGGATGAGGAGGAATCCCCGATTATGCAGAGGAGATTTCCTTGTGGGTATAGGGTGGGGAAATCTTACCTATATCCATTGGTGCAACGAAACTTATGACGATTGAAGTTTTGCGGGAAGGGAAGGCTTCAATGAAGTTCGGCGGTATCCCCTGAGTCGCGGTCGTGTCGCGAATTCCGTGACGCGCGTTCCCCTCCAGGCGCCGGCTCCGCATCCCCAATCCCATCATGGGAATCCCTGTTCTGCTTTTCTCACCCCTTGTTTTGCGCGCCCCGGCATTACGGCGGTCGCGATGTATTTCGCCCTGTTTCCAGCCGGTGGACCAGCCCCTTGTCCAGCATCGTCGCCGGACGCTCCGCGTTCCTTCCAGGAGCGCGTTTATCGACCGAAAATCCCCGAAACAATAAGTATCCAAAATTATAATACTATGTCGCTCCTGTCATCGTTACCCCTTCGAAATGCTTCGAAAACTCCCCCTGGGAGGCGCATGAGTCGCCAGTTTGCGTTTCTGCTCAGCGCGGCGTGTCTGGCGGCTACTCAGGTTTTTGCCTGGGTGGGCATGCCCACTCCCAAACTGACCGTGAACGGTCGTTTCCTGCAGGACCCCAGCGGAAAGAATGTCCTGTTGCACGGTTGGTTTCAGCCGCAGGCCAGTTGGTTCAATGGCGAAGGCAACCGCTACGCCAACCCGACCGATTACACCAACACCGCCAATGTCGCCGGTGCGCTCAACTTCCTGCGCGATGCCGCCACGGTCATGAGCGACACGAATCCGAAATACGGTCGTTCGCACGGCTGGAATTCGAGTTTCGTGCGCATCATCGGCGATGGCAGCAGTCCGGAAAATTTCGCGCCCGGATGGAACGCCGCCGGCCAGCTCTCCAGCTCGGCGCAGTTCAACGGCTGGATCAACAATCTGCTGGTGCCCTACATCCAGCACTGCGCGACACGCGGTCTGTATGTGGTCATCTGCGGCAACCCCTCGGTGGCGTTTCCCGGCGGTGATCCGCAGAAGAACATGACGTATCAGTATCAGCAGAACCTGATCACCTTCTGGCAGGCGGTGGCCAATCATCCGAGCATCAAGAGCGCGAACAACGTCATGTTCGAAATCTGCAACGAGCCGGTCACGATCGAGACGAGTTTCGGCGCCAACAACTGGGGCAGCAACGGCAACTCCTACTTCATCGCGCTGCGCAACTTCATGCAGCCGATCGTGAACACCATTCGCAACACCGGCGCCGACAACATCATCCTGCTGCCTTCGCTCGGCTGGCAGGGCGAGAACCAGGGCTGGGCCTACTATCCTGTCACCGGCAGCAACATCGCCAGCGCGGCGCATTTGTATCCCGCTTATGGCGGCGTGCACGACAACGCGGCCGCGGTGCAGAATCTGTGGAATCTCAACTACAAGCCGACGGCCGATGTGATGCCGATGATCATCACCGAAATGTATTGGTTCCCCAATGCCGCCGGCGGTTACGACGATCTCTTCAACGGCACCACCGCGGGCTTCGGCAACGCAGCCAAGACCGCCATCGATAACCAGGGCAACGTCAGTTACCTCGTCGGTTTCCTCAACGACAACCTCTACAACCTCGCCACCGCCACGCCGGCCAACGCGGGTCTCGGCCCGACGCAGGGCGCGCAGGCGGCCTTTGGCTGGTGGCCGACCTATACCTGGGCCGCGCCGACCAACGGCGGCGGAGGCAGCACGATCGCCAACGGCACCTATCGCCTCATGGCCCGGCACAGCGGACTCGCGCTCGAGGTGCAGGGCGCGGCGACAGCCAACGGTGCGCAGATCGTCCAATACAATTACTTCGGCGGCAATCACCAGCGCTGGACGGTGACCAACACCGGTAGCAATCAATACAGCATCATCGGTGTGGCCAGCGGCCGGGCGATCGACATCAACAACGCGTCCACGTCCAACGGCGCCAAGGTTCAACTCTGGGACTATTGGGGCGGCAACATGCAGAAGTTCACCTTCACGGCGCAGAGCGGCGGCTATTACCGGATCTCGCCGGTGCATGCGCCGGGCAAGGCGCTCGACGTGCAGTGGGGCTCGACCTCGCCCAGCACGATTGTGCAGCAGTGGGACTGGGTCGGCAGCACGGCGCAACAGTGGTCGGTTCTGGCACCGTGACCACGATGGTCGCGGTCTTTGGACCCTGACGTGTTCTCCGGCGGCGGCAGGCGCATCCTGCCGCCGCCTTTCCTGCCGTATCCGAAAATTGGTTACCTCATTGCCATGAAGATGGATTGTTTCCTGTCGGGCCGGGTTCGCCGGCGTCTCTTACCGGCGCTGATTATTGCGACGGTGGTATTTTCCGTCGCCGACTCCGCTGCGCTGGCCGACCGGGTAGCGACTGCCCGGGCCGAGTCGACCAACGATGCCCGCCTCTCGGCGCTGGCCGATGTCGCCCGGTCGCTTTCCTTGGGCGAAGTTCCCGCCGCTCTGGCTATGGCGGAAGAACTCGACGGATTGAGCGACCGGATGGCGTTGCGGGACAACGCACTGATGCGCTGGGGCGAGCTCGCGCCGGCGGAGGCGTTTGCTCATGGGGCGGCGATGCCGGAGGGGTATTCGAAAGTCGCGGTCAGCGGGTATCTGATCGGCAGCCAGGCGGGCAACGCCAGGCCGCTCGCGCCCGCGCAGGAGCTGCAATGGTGGTACCAATTCTACTTCGCCACCGAACGCGGCAAGGCCGGCTATGCAGCGAACACCAACGCGTTCAATCGCCAGATCTGGCAGCTGGCATCGCCCGAATGGAAGTTCGACGACGCGACGTTCGACCGCTCGGCCGCGTCGTTCGCCAATCCCGACCATGTCGCGATCGTCATCCACAATTATCGTTGGCGGCTGGGGCTCGCCGAGGGCGAGGCGCAGTACGACGCAGTCGAGACGAAACTGGCGGGGGCGCCGCCGGTCACGATCCCTGCG
>CBINJL010000304.1:0-4801 GCA_966250925.1 uncultured Opitutus sp.
TTTTAAAAACGTCCGGTTTCGACCGGGCGTTTTTTTTGTGCCCACCGCCGTTGGCAAAGTAGCGGGAGCTTCCAGCTCCCGTTTTTTGCAGTCGCGCTTCAGCCCTGCGGTGAGCAGCCGGTCCGGGAGCTGGAAGCTCCCGCTACTTCGCGCAGATCGCCGCGCCGCCGCCTTCAGCGCTTTGCGCTGGCCTGCGACCCGGACGCACGTTGTGCTGCGCGCCATGCCGGACCCGGCCGATTCCCCCGCCTCACGCCAATTACTGTCCGATCGCCAACGCAAACTGGTCGGCTTTGCCCTCGGGTTTCTCGCCCTGGTGCTGATCATCGGATTGATCACGTTGTCGTTCGTGGTGTTCGCCCGCCTTGTGGGCCACTTCTCCTCGGTTCTCTGGCCCATCGCCGCCGCCGGCATCATCGCCCTGGTGTTGCGTCCGGTCGTCGATCGACTGGAGCGCCGGCTGCATAAACCGCGGGTGGTTTCGGTCATCATCCTCTATGCCGCGTTTTCCTTGTTGGTTGGCGGCGTGCTGCTGTATGTGACGCCGCGTCTCGTGGAACAGGTGTTGGAGTTCATTGCGTTCATCCCCGAGTTCTGGGCCCGCGCCCTCGCCTACGTGCAGGCCAATTATCCTGACTGGATTCGGTTGGCGCAGGAGCAGTTGGACAACCCGACAGTGAAGTCGATCGTCGATTCCGCATTGTCCGAAGCCCAACATCTGCTCACCCAGGCCTTGCCCTCGATCAAGGCAGCCGGCTCCGGCGCGCTCGGCATCTTCGGATTCGTCACCAATCTCGCGATCATTCCCATCTACTTGTTTTTCTTCCTCCTTTCCCGCCGCGATCCGACCCGCGGATTGGACGAACAACTCACCTTCATCGACCGCCCTTACCGCGATGATCTGATTTTTCTCGTGCGCGAGTTCATCGGCATCGTGGTGTCGTTTTTTCGCGGACAACTGCTCATCGGCATGATCATGGGGCTGTTGCTTTTCGTCGGCTTCTGGGCCGTCGGACTGCGTTTCGCTCTGGTGCTCGGCCTGACGTTGGGCGTGCTCAACATCGTGCCCTACCTCGGCACCATCATCGGCCTGAGCATTGCGTTTCCCTTGGCCTTTTTGCAACCCGAGGGCGGCTGGATGCTCGTCGCGAAGGTGCTGGCGGTGTTCATCGTGGTGCAAAACATCGAGGGTTGGTTCCTCACCCCCAAGATCATGGGCGATCGCACCGGTCTGCATCCGGTCATGATCATCTTCGCCATCTTCTTTTGGGGCACCGCATTCAACGGCATCCTCGGCATGATTCTCGCCATCCCGTTGACCGCGTTCTTCGTCACCGCCTGGCGGCTGGCCAAACACAAGTATTTCGAGTCGTCGTCCTGACCCGATGGGATCTGCGCCGCCCCGCCCGCCTCCGGTCTGCGCCCAATGCGGTGCCGACATTCCCGCTCGCGCCCAAGCCTGTCCGGCCTGCGGCGCCGATGAACGCACCGGCTGGCGGGAGAGCAGTCTCTACGACGGACTGGATTTGCCGGATTCGGCCTGGGATGATGACGATGCGACCGGCGATCCGTTGCCCGCACATCGGGCTCCGACCTCGGGCCGGCCGGGACAACTCGCATGGTATTGGTGGGCCACCGGTCTCGGCCTCCTGATTGTCCTGTTGCTCACCTTCCTCGGCTTGCGCTGACGGCCGGGACTTTTCACCTTGCCGACCTCCATGACTTGGCAGGTCGCATGGCAACGCGGCGGCATCTATCTGCCGCAGATCGACTGGTGGCTCGACGCGCCGCGCGGGACTCCGCGGTCATTTGTTTCGCATGCTCATTCCGACCACATTGCGCGACATCGGGAAACGCTTTCCACCGCGGCGACCGTCCGGCTGATGCGCGAACGTCTCGGCGGAAAACGTGTGGAACGCGTCCTCGACTTCGGCCAGGTGGAAACCGTCGCCCCCGACTGCACCGCCACGCTGTATCCTGCCGGCCACATTCTCGGCTCGGCCATGGCGTTGTTCAGCCACGCGGAGCAGGGTCGCCTGCTCTACACGGGGGATTTCAAACTCAAACCCGGCGGCGCGGCCGAATGCTGCGAGGCGCCCGCCGCCGACGTGCTGATCATGGAAACTACCTTCGGCCGTCCGCGCTACACGCTGCCCCCGGCTGAAAACGTGCGAGCCGATCTGGTCGCCTTCTGCCGCGACACTCTTGCCGCCGACGCCGTGCCGGTGCTGCTCGGCTACAGTCTGGGGAAGGCGCAGGAAATCCAGGCCGCGCTGGTCGGTGCGGACTTCCGCCTGATGGTTCATCCACAAATCAGCCGCATGAATGCGGTGTATTCGGAGTTTGGCTACAACCTCCCGCCCTCCGCGGACTGGACGCCGGCTCGGGCTGGAGGCCACGTGGTGGTGGCTCCGCCGAATGTCGCCGGCGGACGGGAAATGCAGACGATCCCCCGCGCCCGCACCGCCATCGTCAGCGGTTGGGCGGTCGATTCCGGCGCCATCTACCGCTATGGCTGCGACGCGGCGTTTCCGCTTTCTGATCATGCCGACTACCCTGACCTCTTGGCGCTGGTGGAAAGAGTAAGTCCGCGGCAAGTCTGGACCACGCACGGATTTGCAGCCGATTTCGCCCGCGACCTCCGCCAGCGCGGCGTCGAAGCCTGGGCGCTGGGACGGGACAACCAACTCGAATTCGACCTCGGTCCGCCCACACCGCAAATGCGCAATCGGGATCGCCAGGGAACCTAGACGCCGGCTTCCTGTTCCAGCTCTACGTCGCGAACTCCTTTTTCCCGTGACCTTTCGCCTTCTCTTTTGCCTCGCCCTCTTCCCGCTGGCTTTGCCGCTCGCAGCGCGCGATCCTCTTGCCCTCCGCGCCGGTGAACAGTTTTCCTACCGACTCAGTTGGGGTATTTTCGGCCGCGCCGCGGAGCTCACCATCACCGCCCACGCTGTGACGGACGCGCCCGAGACCGAGACACGCATCGTCATGGCCACGGCCACACGCGGTCTCATTCGTGCGCTCTACCCGTTCGATGGCGAAGCGATTTCCTACTACGACAATGCCAGCGGCGATCTGCTGCGGGCCGAGGCATCCACCATCACGCGCACCAAGGAAACCCGTGCCACGATCGTCCTCGATTACCCGCAGGCCGTGGGCGTTTACACCGATCATCTGCGCCCCGACCGTTCGCTTCAGGTTCCGTTACCCACCGCGCCGGCGGCTGATTTCATCACCACCATGATCCAGGCCCGCCACTGGGACATGGCGGTGGGCGAAACGCGCGAGGTCGCCGTGCTGTTCGATGACGAGTTCTATGAACTCACCATCACGGCCGAAGGCATCGAAACGATTAAAACGCCCTGGGGCGCCCAGGAGGCGTTGGTGCTGATCCCGCGCATGGAGGAAAACCCCAAGGGCATGTTCAAACGTGGCGGTGAAGTGCGGGTCTGGGTGGCACGCAACGCACCGCGCCTGCCGCTGCGTTTTGAAGTCAAGGTGGCGGTCGGCACCGCCCTCGCCGTTTTGACTGACTATCGGATTCAGGAAGATCCAACCGAAGTCGCGGCATCCGTCGAATCGCCGCGCTGAGCCGTCCTCGGTTGCCAGACGAAGCGCCAGGGTTTGGCCGCCCACTCCGGGCCGGCGTAGGCGATGCCGATGCGGGGCGTCCGCAGCACATCCGTATCCGGAATCAGGATACCCGAATCCTCCAGCCAGAGACCGGTCGGCCGCATCGCCGGCAGCGCATTGAAACGTCGGTCGATGGCGAGCCGTCGCGTCAGGCGACCAGGACCGCTCGCCGCCGAGACCGCGCGCACCAGCACGGCTGCCGGATAACCGGCGGGACCGGTGACGAGATTCAACATCTCGTGCACGCCGTAGCAGAGGTAAACATACCAGTGGCCGGCCGGGCCAAACATCACCGCCGTTCGGGCGGTGTGACCGCGCGAAGCATGGCAGGCGCGATCCTCCGGACCGTCGTAGGCTTCCGTTTCGGTGATGAGGTGCCGCGCAATCGTCCCACCGGATTCGCGCACAACGAGGTGTTTTCCCAACAGATTGCGCGCATGCCCAACCGTGTCGGTCGAAGCCCAGGTGCGGAGCGGAATCGAACGCGGCATGTCACGGTGACAACGTCACTGCGTCGGCGTGGCAACCTCGGGATTGCCTCAGGCTGCCGATCAAAACCATCCTCCCCCCACGCCTATGACGCCCGCCCCAGTCATTACACTCACGCCCAATCCGTTGGCCGAGTTCACCTGCAGTTACGCGCAACCGCTTGCTCCCGGACGCACCCAGCGCGCAATCGCGCAGACGTTTCAAGTCGGCGGAAAAGGACTGAACGTCGCCAAGATGCTGGCGCGCTTGGGGGTGCCGGTAACCGCGTTGAGTTTTGCCGGCGGCCCAACCGGCGAGGCCTGCCGGAGTTGGCTCCAAACCCACGCAGCCTTCGACTGGGAGTTGTTTACCACCCACAGCGAGACCCGAGCCGGCATGGTGGTGCGCAACCGCGACGGCGGCGAGACCACGCTGCTCGGGCCGGATTGCCAATTGGATGGCGCCGCCGCCCAGGCCGCCGCCAACGTCCTCGGGGCGGCTCCGGCGGAGGCGCGCGTAGCGTTGTGCGGCAGTTTTCCGGACTGGAATCGGCCCGCAGCACGTCCCTTACAGAAGAGTCTCGAAAGGCTGGCCGCGATCGGGCGACTCGTGGTCGATGCCTACGGCCCCGCGCTGCGTGATCTGGTGGAGCATCCGCTGCCCTTGGTGAAAATCAACCGCGACGAGTTCTCCGCCC
>CBINJL010000305.1:0-4776 GCA_966250925.1 uncultured Opitutus sp.
TCGCCAAGGACGATTTCCTGCCCACCGGCGAGGTGCGCGAAAAGGACAGCAAGGGCCGCCACACCACCACCCGCCGCGAGCTCGTGCGCACACCGAGCGGAGCGCTCCTGATCGACACCCCTGGCCTGCGCGAACTTCAGCTTTGGGAAGCCGGCGAAGGCGTGATTGAAACCTTTGCCGACATCGTCGACCTGAGCCGCCACTGTCGCTTCAGCAATTGCCAGCACGAAACGGAACCCGGCTGCGCCATCCAGGCCGCGCTGACCGACGGCTCACTCGATCCCGAGCGCTACATTCATTATCTGAAAATCACCGGCGACCACGCCCCGAAAACTGCCGCGCCCAAGGCCGCGCGCTCCACCGCCAACAAACCCGGTTGGCGCCGCAAGGCTTTCGAACCCAAACGCGGCGGCGGCCGCATCACGCCGGACGAATAGCCGACGCAGGAGATTTTACAGAAGGTAACGAAGGAAAACGAAGCCGCTCCACCGCAGTTTTTTTTCACAGGAGGAAACAGAGGGAAACGGAGATCCTTATAAGTGTATCCATCTTTTCCCTACCTTTGTTCTCTTCGTTCCCTTCTGTTAAATCCGTTCCACTCGATCGGCTCTGTTTCCCTCCGTTTTCTCCTGTAAAAATATCTCCCCTTCTCCCTCCCGCCAGCGCCTCACACCACGCGGTTCTGCATCGCATCGCGGTCGCCGCGCTCGAAAGCATCGAGGTTGGTCAGAAAATGGTCGACCAAAGCGTCGTCCTGGTCGCTGCGACCGCCACCCGTATGCGGCGTGATGAAGCAGTTTTTTGTGCGCCACAGGCGGTGCTCCGGTGGCAGCGGCTCCGGCTCCATCACGTCGAGATAGGCGGCGTCGAGTTGCCCGCTTTCCAAGGCGTCCATCAACGCCTCCTGATCAACCGTGGTGCCGCGCCCGATGTTGTAGAAACGCGCACCACGCTTCAGCAACGCCAGCCGCCGCGCGTTCACAAAACGGTGCGTCGCGTCGCTCTCCGGCAGGATGTTGATGAGATGATCGACTTCCGGCAGCACCGCACTGAGCCGATCCTCCGCGATGACGTGCACGCCGCGCTCACTGTAGGTGCGGCGGCGCAGCGCGTAGATCTTCATGCCGAAGGGTTGCAGTAGCTCCACCAGACGACGCGCGATCGCACCGTAGCTCAGCAGCAAAACCGTCTGGCCGCCGAGCAGGCGCGAGTTCGCGCGCAACGGCGTGTAGTTCCAACCCGGATCGTCCTGCTGCTGGTCGCGCCACGCCGCCGGGAGCTGACGCGACAGCGCCAACATCATCGCGAGCAGGTGCTGCGCGCAGGGCTCTGAAAACACCGCCGACATATTGGTGAACATGCTGCCGCGATCGCGCAACGTTTCCAAAAACTCCGGCGTGTCGTAGCGCGTGTAGCCCGCCGAGGTGATCGCCAGCCAGCGCAGTTTCGCGGAGCGTCTGCACTGGTCCGCATCGGGTTGGCCAAAGGCGATGTCGGCGTCGTCGAGCGCCGGATCTTCCCCGCCGGAATCAAGCACCGAGGCGCTGGCCTGCGTCGCCCATACCAGACGATGACCGCGCGCGGCGATCTCCTTTTCGAATCGCGCGGTGGCGGAGGAATTGAACTGGGCGTTGCACCAAAGGGTAAGCGACATGGGGAAGAATCGATCAGAGGATTATGGAAATCGGAAGACACCACCGTGGCACGACACCCGCGGGCCGTAAAGTGCGCGCAACCGGATGAGAAGCGCGACTTGCTGTCCGTTATTCTGACATGACATCGTTTTTTCTTCGTCGCCGATCATGAATGCCGCCCCTGCCTCCGAGTCCGAACCGCCGTTTCGGGTGCGTCCCGTCACCTTGGAAAACGTCCATGTGCGCGTCGAACCACTGCGCCCGGAGCACGGTCCTCATCTGTTCGCCATCGGTCGCGACGAGGCGACCTGGCGCTTCATGCCGCAAGGTGCCTTCGCCTCCGAAGTCGACACCGCGCGCTGGGTCGCGGCGATGCTCGATGATGAACGGGCCGGCACGCGCGTGACGTTTGTGATCCGCCGCCAGAGCGACCGACGCATCGTCGGTTCGACCAGCCTGTTCGACTTTCGACCGCGCGAACGGGCGCTGGAAATCGGTTACACTTGGCTGGCCCCCGAAGCCTGCCGGACCGCCGTCAACACCGCCGTGAAACTGTTGCTCCTCACGCACTGTTTTGAAACGCTCGACTGTCGTCGTGTGCAGTTGAAAACCGACGCCCGCAATCTCGTCTCGCAACGCGCCATCGAACGCCTCGGCGCCGTGCGCGAAGGCGTGCTGCGCCGGCACATGGTCGTGCAGGGTGGTTTCCAGCGCGACAGCGTGTTCTACAGCATCCTGCCCGAGGAGTGGCCGGCGATCCGCGAACGGCTGATCACGCGGTTGGGCGATTGAGAAATCCGCTTCCGTCGGGATTTCCGTTTCGCTAAACACCGGTCCCATGCTGCTCGTCGTGCTGATCGGGATCGCCGCCGGATTCTTCGTCGTGGAACGTCTCTGGCCGGCGCAGGCTTTGCCTAAAATCCGTGCCTGGTGGCCGCGCGTGGTGCTCGTCAATGTGATCCAGGTCGGGATCATTTTTCTGGCCGGCGTGACGTGGGACGTGTGGTTGCGCGACTGGTCGATCTTCGAACTTTCCACCGCACTCGGCGAGACGACCACCGGCATCGTGGCGCAGGGCGCGATCGCCTACTTCGTATCGACGTTTGTGTATTACTGGTGGCACCGCTGGCGCCATGAATCGACGCTCTTCTGGCGGCTCTGTCACCAACTGCATCACTCGCCGGCACGCATCGAACTCGTCACGTCGTTCTACAAACATCCGGTCGAGATCACGATCAACTCCCTCCTCAGCGCAGGCATTCTTTATACGTTACTCGGCTGCTCGGTGAACGCGGGTATCGTCTACACCTTTCTCACCGCGGTGGCGGAGTATTTCTATCATTGGAACATCCGCACGCCGCATTGGGTGGGTCGCATCGTGCAGCGCCCGGAATCGCACCGCGTGCACCACCAATACAATCATCACACCCAGAACTACGCCGACCTGCCGGTGTGGGACGCCTTGTTCGGCACCTACCACAATCCGCGGCAGGCACCGGCGCGCTGCGGCTACGATGATTGGCGCGAAGACCGCTTCGACGACATGCTGGCGTTTCGCGACGTGCACGCGAAAAACGCCGCCGACCTCTCGCCGCTGCATCTGCTGCCGACCTGCATCGGCTGCGCCAAACGCTGGGCCTGCGCCGAAGCGCGTGGCGTGCTCGATGGCGGATCCGCCCCGCGCGACGACAACAGCGCCGCTTAATCCGACGCGCCGGGCGATTGGTCCAGCACCCGCGCCGCCCAAGCCGTATCCGGCAACGGCGTCGGTTCATATTCGCCGAACAACGCATACCGCGTCCGCGCCACCGCCTTGTAGGTGAGGTCGCGCACGCCCGCCGGCACGAGGCGGAACGTTTCTCCGAGTGCCCGCCACACCCCACCGATGCGCGCAACCACATCGATCACTCCGCTCGTGCGCATGGAAAACACGTTGCCCGTGCGATCCGGCAAAAACACCAGACTGTCGAAATCCGTCGTCGAGAGGCCGAGACGCCGCAACGCCGCCTGACCGATCGCGCTTTGCAGCGGCGCAAACCGCAGCCGTGCCGCCGCGTCCTCGCGCAACAGGAAGCGCACCACCGCGTTGCACAGCCCGCATTCGCCATCGTAAAGCAGCAGCGGTTCGCGACCCCGCACCGTATCGCCTGCCGCGACTTTTGCCGGCACCCAACGCCCGTCGAAGGTGAACAGGTGCACCATCAACATGCCGAGCGTGAGGTCCGCAAACGCCACCACCGACAGAATGCCGAGGTGCATTCCGATCATCACCGTCCACGCGATCAACCGCCCGCGCCGCCATAGGCACAGCGGCAAAAACAGAATCTCGCCCGCCAACGCCGCCCAGGTCAGCCCGGCATGCACACCCTCCGGCATCGCCAGCAGCAGGTCACGCAACGACCCCGGCCGCGCCAGCGGATTGTTCAGCAGATGCGTCAGCGCCGTGCCGTCGACCCAGCTCGGACTGGCCAGTTTGATCACCCCGCTGAAGGTGTAACCGACCGCCAGCAGAATCCACACGCCGCGCCAAACCCACGCCGGGATGAACCAGTCCGCCGGCGACACCTCGCGTCCGCGCCAACGCGCCGGTTCGCCATCCGGCACGATCGCCAGCATCACCAGCAGCAGGCCGACGTAGGGCACGCCCGGATTGCTGATGAGGTTGTTTCGATTGAACAACGCCGCCCAACCGAACCACAACGCCAACGCCACCCAACGCCGTTGCCAGCCACACATCAGCAACAGCGACAGTCCCGCCAAGCCCCAAACAAACGCGGTCGCAAATCCCGGCGTGCCCCACCACACCAGCGGATTCGGGAACAGGCCGTGCAGCGGATTGAGCGTCGCATCAGCCAACACGCCTTGATTGCTGAACAACTCCACCGCATCGCCCGCCAGCACGACAAAGTGCCACAGCAGGTAACCGCCAAAAATAATGCGAAACAGGGCAAACTGCCCCGGCGAATAAGGCGTCACGGCGCGCATGGTGGTTGCAGTTCCCAAACATCATCGCGGCCGCGCGTCGCGGTGCGAATCGTCACCGCCAGATCAGTCGCACCATCGGGCAAACCGAGCTCACGCCGCAAGGGCCCGTCCGGTCCGAGGCCGTAACAAAACACCGCCTCCCACAGCGGCTCCGGCA
>CBINJL010000306.1:0-4761 GCA_966250925.1 uncultured Opitutus sp.
CGCTCGTGACCACGGCCGACCGCTTCTGCTCCCCCGCCATCGATCGCTGGCGCTCGGCTGGTGTGGCGCCAGGTGGTGTAGAGGGCGCCGGGTAGGAGGAAGAACAGCCAGAGGAGGATTTCGACGAGGAGACTGCCAGGGGTGAACGTCTTGGGCTGGCCGATTTCTCCGGTGTCCAGACAGATCCAGAGCTTGCGGTGTGGCGCGGGGATTGGCGGGGGCATGGGGTCAGTCTTGGAAAATCGTTTGGTAGTCGAGGACGTTGGAGTTGCTAAGGAGGGCGTGGCCGTCTTGGGGGACGACGGCCCAGGTGTTGATCTCCTGATAGTCACCGACCAGGCGGCCACCCGAACAGACGACGAAGCACGGTTCTTTGGTGGTGAGGTGAAATTTCCCTTCGCCGTCGGTCTGGGTTTTCCCGATTGCGCGATGTATCCACCGATCCAATACGTCGAAAAACTTCTCGTTGATGGCGGTGCTGCTCGATGCGCGACTAATTCCGGACCATTTTATTTCGTCGATGAATGCTTGGTAGTCGCGCTGCGGGAAAGCCAGCACACGCTTGCCGCCGAACAGATAATTGCCGCTCCCGCGCGTAACGATGAACACTTGGCCCGTCGTGGTGATCTCGGCGGCAGAAGTTTTCTCGGAAACTGCCACCGGGCCACTTGGAGAATGCGGGGCGGCGCGGAAGGCTTCGATGGCGGCGCGGGATGCTGGGGCAATGTAGCGGAGTTGCAGCGGAGCGGCGCCTCCTGCGTGTTTCACCACGACGGTGTGATCCCCTTGCCAGCGGAGGAAGCTGGTGCCGCGGATCGTCTTGCCAGTGGTGAGCGTGATTTCGGTGGGGAAATCAGCCCCGATGAGGGAGGCCGTGAGGACGAGGAAGAGGGGTAGGATTCGGCGCATTGTTTTGTTGGGCTGGAAAAGGGGGTGTCGCTATTGTGATCATGCAGATAATAGAGGCATGCGGGGAGCTTACTTGGTGAACTCGAAAAATCGACCTATGCACATCCCGCCAGTGTCGACTAATTCATACCTCACACCGGCTAAATCCCTTCTAAGCTGCCTCGGCGATTATAAACCGATTTCTTCGGCGCACAGAAACTCCGCGTCCGCCGCGGCGTCTGAATGCCGTGCGCTTTCTTCGCCTCTGCATTGGGAGTTTTGCCGGCATCGTCATGGGCCATTTCGTGCCGGCACACGCCGAAGACGCGATCGAGCCTGAGCTTATTCAATCCCGGCTTCGGCTCGCGCCGACTCCAGCGCAGCTCGCCTCCTGGCCGCGCTGGCCCGCCGTCTGGTTGCTGCCGCAGATGATCGCGCGCGACCCGGCCACGCAACTCGCCAATCTCGGATTTTCGCCTGAAGTCAGCGATGCCATCGCCCGCCGCGCCACCGCCGTTCCGGCAGCCGATGACAGCGCACCAGCCTCCGTTCGTGTCGCTCCCGACCTCGCCTTGTGGCAACGGTTTTCGCCGACCGAGCGTATCCGTTGGCATCGTCTGCTCGCCACCCACGCCGCGAATCTGCCTTCGCGTTGGCCGATCGCCGTCACCGCCGAGGATGTGACCGAAATCGAGCGGCTCCCGGGCGGCGACACCGTGGCGGCATTGATTCGGCAAACCGCCGTGCCCGCGGACAACGGTATCGATTGGCTCCTGCACGATCCTTGGGTGTTGAACGAAGTCCTCGCCGACACGCCGGCCGCCACGCGCGATGCCGCGCTCGCTCGCCTGCTTTCCGCCCGCGCCGTCTGGGCGAAGGTGCAGGAATCCGGTTCCGATCTCGCCACGATTCGGGCCCACGCAGCCTACTGGCAAAGCCAGGGGCGCTTCCGCGCCATCGAACCCATATTGCAGGCGCTCGGCGCGGTTACCGATCGCGACCGTATCGACCTGCTGCACTTGCTGCCGCGACTACCGCGAGCGTTGCTCAACTCCTATCCGGTGCGACTGGATCGCTCGCCGGACCCGACTCAGGACAACGCCCTGGCCACCGCGGGATTTTTTGGCCACGCGCCTTCGCTGGGCGACGCAAACGACTTCACGCAGTGGCTGCAGGAAACCTGCGATCCGATCACCGGCCCTCCAGCCTTCGGCGATGCAATCGTGTTCGAAGACATCCACCGCACCCGCTGGCCGTTTGCCGCCGTCTATGTGGCCGACGGTGTGGTGTTTGGGCGGCGACCGACGTTGTCCGGACCTTGGGGATTGTGGCGACTCGACGAAATCTCCGTGCTCAATCCCCGACTCGGAGCCGCCGCGCCCCGCGTGTTCCGCCCGCGCAGCGCCGACATCGCCGCATTGGAGGACTTCAACCCGCTGCCGCCACCGCCGCGCTGGCTGCATCCCACCGCCCTGCAATCGCTGCCGGCCGGGCCGTGGGGCGAACTGGTGTCCTACGACATTTTCCTCACCCCTTCGGCCGCGTTGCTCGCCGCCTTGCCGGAACCGGAAACCGCACCGGAATGGCGTTTCCGGCGATTCGATCGCCCGACCCGCGATGCATTGCTGCAGGGGCCCGGGCTGAGCGGCGGACAACGCGAGCAGTTGCGCGGACTTTTCGCCGCCGCCACACCTGCTCCCAATAGTCTGCACGTGGTCAATCCACCGGCCGAACTCGTCAAATCGCTGCCCGCATCGTGGCGTTCCCTCGCCTACCGATTCCTCGACAGCTCCGGCGGTGCGACGCGTTATTTTCAGGAAATCCGCGTCATCCATCCGCTGACGTCGGCTGATCTTCCGCCCAACGTGGCCGACGAAATTCTCCCTCTGGTTTATCCGCGCAACGGACGTTTCGCCGTCGGCGACTACGGGCTGATCTATCATCTCGCCCGCGACGAATCCGATCGCATCGCCACGTTCCAAACCCTTGCGCGCACACCGGCGCGGATCGTGTTGCTCAAACGCCCCCGGCCCGAGGACGTGCCCGCGCTCACCACCTACTGGGAGGCCGGCGGCCGCAAGGACCTGGGCTTGCTGTTGGAAGCTTTCGCCGAACAGACGACCGTGGACTACCTCGACGTTTCGCACCTGCTGCCGTCATTACCGCGTGAATACATGAATCTCTTCGTGCTCCCGCTGGAGGATCGTCCGATGCCGAGCTGTTATTGGACCGCGCTCAACTTCAGTCAGGCCCAACCCGATCCGCGTTTTCTGGTCGTGCCTGGCACGCCGGGCGATGAAGTCGCGGTGGTCGAAAACGAGTTGCGCACAAACTACCGCAGGATTGCCCGGCCCGAACATCCGGGCGACGTCATCGCCTACTATGATCGGGGCGATTCCCGCGCGCCATCGCATGTATGCAGCCATCTCGCAGCCGATCTGGTTTTCACCAAAAACGGTTTCGGCTACGACGCGCCCTGGTGCATCACACGTCGGAGCGATGTGGACGAACTCTACCTCCAGCCGGAAACCGGCGAGGTGCGTTACTACCGCCGTCTGCCCGACAAAACTCAGTCCGCTTCGTCCGCGAAATAAGCCCGCGCCGCGGCGGCATCGGCCGCGATTTGCGCGCGCAATTCATCCACCGAACCGAAGCGACGTTCGTCGCGCTGGAAGCGCAGCCATTCGACCTGCAAACGGTCGCCATGAGTGAGCGCGGTGTTCTCCAAAACATGAATTTCCAGACGAGGCGCCACGTCGCCCGATTCAACCGTCGGCCGCAGTCCGAAATTCGCGACCGCCGGCTGCCAGGCTACATCTGTGGCACCGGCGTTTTTCACCCGCACGGCATACACGCCGAAACGCGGCCGACATTCGAAAGGCCAGGCCACATTGAGCGTGGGAAACCCGATCCGCCGTCCCAACGCCTGCCCCGCCGCGACCGTGCCGTCCGTGCAGTAGGTGTAGCCCAGCATGGCATTCACCAAGTCGAGTTCGCCGGCCTGCAACGCTTCCCGGATGCGTGTGCTGCTGATGGCATCGCCGTCGTAATTGACCCGCGGCGCACTGAACACGCGCAGACCGCCCGCCCGCGCCGCCTGCGTGAGCATCGCCACATCGCCCGAGCGGCCCCGGCCAAATCGCCAGTTCGCCCCGACGTAGATCGTGCGCAGATGCGGCAATGCCTTCTGCAGCATCGGCAAAAACGCCGCGGCTTCGATACCGGCAAACTCCGTCGTAAACGGTTGCATGATGACCGCATCGAGCCCCGCCGCCAACAAACGCTGAATCCGAATCTCGGCGCTTTGCAGCATCGGCACCGCCGCGTTCGGCCGCAGCAGCCGGCTGGGGTGCGGATCAAACGTCAGCGCCGCCGCCAGGCCTCGGCTCTGTCGCGCGGAGAGCACCGCCGACTCAACCACGGCGCGATGGCCGAGATGCACCCCATCAAACATGCCGATCGCCAGATGCAACGGCTGCACCGGCAAGGCGGCGGCCGCGTCGAGTCCGGCGATGGCAGCGGGCAGCTTCACAAAGCGACAGTCGGCGCGACCTTGTGCACCGGCAGCAGCCGTTGCTCGATGTCGGCAAGCGACATTTCAAGCAACTGATCCAGCGTCAGCGCATCGTCGACCCGCAGATCGCCGGAAGCCGTGCGGCGCAGTGTTTTCAAGTGACCGCCGCAACCGAGCTTCTGACCGAGATCGTGTGCCAGCGTGCGCACGTAGGTGCCCTTGCTCGAGCGCACCAGGAAATCGATTTCAGGCGATTCCCAGCGCTTCAGATCGAACTGCATGACGCGAATGAAACGCGGTTCGCGTTCCACTTCCTCGCCCTTGCGCGCCGTTTTGTAGAGCGGCACGCCGTCGATCTT
>CBINJL010000307.1:0-4760 GCA_966250925.1 uncultured Opitutus sp.
GGTCACGCTGGAGTCGCGGCTGGAGTTCCAGAAGTCCTGGGGCGCGCACATGATCAACGCCGGCGTGGCCGCGCGTTACATCACCAACAAGGCATACAACGACTTCTACTTCGAGCCGGCCGCCGTCTGGGATCTCACCCGTGACATGAGCTACGTCAACGTGCAGAACTCGGTGAACTTTCCCGGCTACGGTCAGGGCGCCTTCGGCTTCGACGGCGGTCCGGTCCCCGGTTGGCCCGGTCGCGTCGCCAGCGCGCAGTTGGAGAACGGCGACACCAATGAGTCGCACGCCATCAGCGGTTCGCCCTTTGTTCAGGCGTTCTTCAAGTTGTCCGATCAGGTGTCGCTGGTCGCCGGTGGCCGTTACGACTTCCTCGATGTGACCACGCGCGATCCGTTCACCGCCGATTCGCGCCGCTCGATCAGCGTCGCGCTGCCCAACGTCAACGCCAGTCTGCTGTGGGAACCGGTTTCCGATCTCACCTTGTATGTGACCGGCAACTACAGCGAGAACACCTCCGGCGCCAACGGCAACGGCGGCGGTTTCGCCGGTCTGCATCGCGATGGCAACGGTGACATCGTGCTGGCCAAGTCCGACTTCACCCAGCCGAGCGAGCTCATCGAAGCCGGCGTCAAACGTTCCTTCCGCGACGGTCAGCTCTTCATCGGCGGCGCCGTGTTTCACCAGACCCGCCAGAACAAGCCGATCGCCAGCCCGGTCGCGACCTACACCTACGACGGCGTCGAACTGGAGCTGAATTACCAGCCGAACAAGAACTTCTTTGCCACCGCCTCGATCGGCTACATCGACGCGACGGTGCCCGCCGCGTCCATCGGCTTCGAGGCGCTCAACGTCACGCCCGCCGCTTCGCCCGAAGTGCAGGCCAACAGCCAGACGACGGGCGACGTAAAGGTTCAAGGCCTGCCCTCGACCCAGCTCGGCGGTCTCGTGTCCTACAAGTTCGACAACGGATTCGGCCTGACGCTCAACGGCACCTGGCACAACGAGATCAACAACAACTGGGCTGGCACTTTGGTCATCCCCAACCAGTTCGAAATCGACGGCAGCGTCTACTATGCGACCGACACTTGGGAAGCCCGGCTGCAGGTGCTCAACCTGACCAACGAAAAGAATTGGTCGCCGCCCAATGGCACCTACGGCAACGAGTCGATCGTGGCCGAGGAAGGCATCCGCGCCGAGTTGACGGTGCGCTATCGCTTCTGATTCGGCGGGCGCCCCGGCGCTCCAAAGTCATTCTGAAAAATCAAACGCGCCGGGGAAACCCCGGCGCGTTTTTTATGGCTACGCGACGAACAAAATTCGATCCGGCCGTGCGCCGGTTATTGCGTGGTTCAATTCACCGAAATCACCGGGACGCGAGTCAAGCGACCAGCCATGGGCGGCGTTCCTTGTTCCGGCATCGTATCGTTGACCGCGGAGGAAAACCCTATGTCGGCGGCGCCGAAAACGCGGTCAGGGATTGTCCGGGCAGAAGCCGTAGAGCAAGTCATCGCGACCCTTGCCGGGCCAGTTGACCTGGTCGACATGCAGGTGGCGCATGGCGGCGAAAACGAGATCGTTGAGTGCGGCTTCGAATCCGAAAATCGACAACAGCGGCGGCGCGTCGATGCGGATCACGAAGGCGCTCGCGCCGATGCCGCCGAGCATGGCCACGCTGCGTTCGACCATTTCCGCTTCGCCCGGACCGTCGCCCTGCAGAATCAACGCAGGTTTCGGATGGGCGGTCATTTGCTGAAACGGACCGTGGGCGAATTGCAGGAAGTCCGAGATGGACGGACAGGTCCAGTAGAGCCCTTCCATGAATTTGCACGCGAGGTTCTGCGCGTAGTCGGAAATCGGAGCGGCGGTGATGATGTTGAATCCGGCGGCGAAGGCACTGGGCAGGCGGCACATGGCGTCGCGCAATTCAGTCGGCGCAACGCTGGCCAACAGCGGGCGCAACGTGGCGGCGGTCGGCACCGGCACGCGGGCGCCGGGAAAACTGGCGGCAAACTGCAGGCAGGCGAGGTAGCCGGCGAGCGGTCCGACAAAACGAATCAGCGTGGTGTATTCCTCCGCCAACGGAAACGTCACGATCTCGCCGCCGCGATCAAGCAACCCGCGCAGCAGTCGGGCGCGATCGGGTTTGCCGGCCGCTTCGGCCGCATCCGGCGTCGTGGCGGTGAAGAGCACGGTGTGCGCGAAATCACGGCCGCGTTGCAGCGCGATCTGCGCGTTGGGCGACACGCCCTGGCTGAACACCACCAGCGTTTTCCCGGCAAACGTGGCGGCGGGGGCGTCGACGAATCCCGACAACGGTAGGTAAGCGGCGGCGCGGTCGGTGTGCAGATTGAACAACGTGGCCAGATAACGGGCGTGTGCTTCCGAACTGCCGGTGCCAGTGACGATGAAGCGTTGGCTGGCGCGGGTCGCCTCGCACGCGGCGCGCACCGGCGCGGCCAGCATGTCTTCGAGAATCTGCGGAATCAGGCCGATGCGTTCGGCCAGCAGTTTGAGGCCGAGGCGATCGTCGCCGGCGTTGGCGGGAGAGGCGGCGGAGGCGGACATGCGGATCACTCGCCGATGGATTCGTCGTCGAGGAAGATCCAGCGTTCGACGTCGAGTTTGTGGTGGCGCAGCGCCTGCGCGTATTCCGGCTTCTTCACCAGACTCGACGGCGAGTTCATCACCATCTGGATTTTTTCGTTCGGCACATGGGATTTAAGCAGCGTAACCGAGGCCTCGTAATCGCGGCTGTCGTAGCCGACGCCGATGCGGCGGTAGGCCTCGTCGCTGGAAAGGGCCAGACCGCTTTCCGCCAGCATCAGGTCCGTCGCGTGCGCGCCGAAACCGGCGCCGCGACCGTCGTTGTAGATGAGCTGCAGCACGCCGACACCGTAGTGAATGATGTGACGGACGGACTGCTTGAACTTGTCGCGGTTTTCGACCGTGCGCAGCGGGAAGCGGTTGAAGAGCGATTCGCTGTGCAGTCGCACCACCGGGATGTCGTAGATGCGCGCCTTGCCATGGGTGAGGATGACAAACTCCTGGCTGGTCACGATGTCGTAATAGACGTGGACGCGGAACCAATACGGCGTCGTCAGCAGGTCGACGATGGGATCGTCGGGCTGGGCGTGTTGGTAGGCCTTGAGATTTTCCGGATCGATCGTGACCAGAAAACGATTGCCGCGGATCAACTCGAAATCACGCACCAGCGGTTTGGTCTCGGCCATGTAGTCCTCGACTTTTTTCTCGCCGAAGAAGGTCTGAAACTCCTCCGCGCCGAGCAGGATTTCGTTGTCGACCGGCTTCATCGGCAGGAAGTAGCTGGCCGAGTAGATGAAGCGTTTGGCGTTGGGCAGCGCGTGCGGTTTGAACGGCACCACCGGTTCCGGTGGCAGCGCACGTTTTACGCGGGTCGCAGACGGGCGGCTGAGGATATGTCCGCTGGCGGCCTTTGACGTGAGGTAGGCGAGATTGAAGGGCGACGGTTCGAATTCGAGCGCTTCGGTGTCGATGACTTCGAGTCCCTGGTCGCGCAGCGCAGCGACCTTGTCGGGGTTGTTGGTCAGGACGATGAACGGCGCGGTCAGGCCAAGCAGGCGATAGATGTCCGAGATGTTGTCGTAGTTGCGATGGTCCTTCTTGAGTCCCATCGACGCGTAGGCCTGAAAGGTCGACAACTGATCGAGCGATGCCTGCACCATCATGCGGTCGCGCGACTTGCCGACGTAGCCGACGCCGCGGCCTTCCTGCATGAGATAAAACAGAATGCCGGTGCCCTTGGCGGCGATGACCTTGAAGGCGCCTTCGAGCTGTTGCACGCAATCGCAGTCGCAGCCGCGCAACGTTTCGCTGGTGACGCAGGACGAGTGCAGTCGGGTGTAGAGCACATCGGCGCCGGCGATGTCGCCGTGGGCCAGCGCGATGATGTAGTGCTTGTCGATGATGTCCTGGAAAATGTGGGTGCGAAACGGGCCGAACCGGGTTTCCAGTGTGCAGGTCGCGACGTAGAGCGTGGTGCCGTGCAGTGGCCGGTCGTCCACCGTCTCCGGGTGGAGCAGGGCGCCGGTGGAGTGCTGCATCTCGCCCACCAGCCGCTGAAACTCAGGCGGGATGTTGGGAAAATGCGGAGCCTTGCCGGGCGGCGCGGAAATGGGCGTGGTATTGGCCATGTCGATACAGATTGCGATGGGCGGACGGCGTGGCGACGCGTTCAGCCCGAAAACGGAAAGATAGCAAAAAATTCCAGAAAGAAAACGGCGGCGATCACGTAACCCGCGACCGGAAACTCGCGCGGCCGACCGGCGGCGAGCGCGAGCAACGCCGCGCTGATCAGACCGAAGCCAATGCCCTCGGCGATACTGAAGGTGAGGGGGATGCCGATGATCGTCAGCGTGGCCGGCGCGGCGGACTTGAAGTCCGTCATCTCGATCTCGGTCACTGACTGCAGCATGAAAATGCCGACGACCACGAGCGCGGGCGCGGTGGCGGCGGCCGGGATGGCGAGAATGATCGGCGTGAAAATCAACGCCAGCAGCATCAGCGCGGCGACCGTCAGGGCGGTGAGACCGGTGCGGCCGCCCGCTTCGACGCCGGAGGCCGATTCGATGTAGCTCACCACGGTGGAGGTGCCGAAAAGCGCGCTCAAAATCGCGGCCAGTGAATCGGCCACGAGGGCGCGTCCGGCGCGGGGCAGGTTGCCGTCGCGATCGAGCAGCCCGGCGCGTTTGGTCACGCCGATCAATGTGCCAAGGTT
>CBINJL010000308.1:0-4718 GCA_966250925.1 uncultured Opitutus sp.
CACTCCGATTTCCTCCTGCGCCGTGCCGACTGCGACCACCTGCGCCGCCGGTTTCTTTTTGGCCGCGGCCAGCCGTATCAAGGTTTCCCCTACAATGTAGGCACCGACCTTGTTGTCGAAGGCTCGGGCGGTTCCGATGCTGCCTTGGAGCAATTCGAAATCGTGGTCATAGGTGGCGGTGTCTCCGATGCTTACACGGGCGAGTGCGTCCTTTTTGGAGCGGGCGCCGATATCGATCCACATCTCGTGAATCTCCGGGACTTTCTTGCGATCGTCCTGACTCATGAGGTGGATCGCGCGTTTACCGGTGATACCCTTCACGGGCCCGTTGGCTGTGCGGATGATGACCCGTCGTCCAGGAATCATGACGCGATCATGCCCACCGATGGTATTGAAATAGAGAAATCCGTCGTTGTTGACGTAAGTGATGATAAGTCCCAGCTCATCGAGATGACCGGCAAGCATCAGGACCGGGTCACCGCTAGGATTGAGCGTGGCCACCCGGTTACCGAGCGCATCCTTGCGGTAGACGTCGGCGACGTTGCCGACATGGCGATCGAACACCGCCTGGGCCTCGAATTCGTCGCCGGAAGGCGAGCGCGCGGCGAGGAGCTCGGTCAGAAACGAAGGCGGTTGGTAGACGGTTTTGGACATGCTAAAAGCGACGTTAGTTGGCTCGGAGCACGATATCGCCGATTTCAGGCACGCTTGGCAAGGGATTGCCGGCCAGGTCGGCCGCGGTATAGCCCAGCGGGAGCAATTGCGTTGTGACGGCGTGACGTTCCTCCTCACAATGCAGTGCCAGCAGAATCGTCGGTCGAGCGCGGGCTATGCTTCGCAACGCTCCCGCGAGGGCGTGATGAGCATGACCTTCGACATCAATCTTGATGAAGGCAGGCACGCGAATGGTGCCGGCGTCCACCAAGTCGTCCAAGGCCATCACCCGAACGGTTTCGTGATGGGGGGCTTTGGCAATGTCTTCGCCGCTGTAGGCAAAATGGGTCGCGGTCGTTTCGGGTCCTTCGTAACGCAACAAGGTGAGCACTTCCGAGGTGCGCGACGCTCCGGCCTGAAAGAGCAGGAGGTGCTTCAGATCGTTGAGGTCACGATGACGTTGGAGTTTTCGAAAAGTGTGCGGATTGGGCTCGAACGCGACCACTTGCCCGGAAGGGCCGACCAGGCGGGCGAGGGCGATGCTGTAGAATCCGTAGTGTGCACCCAGATCCCAACAGCATGAGCCAGCGAGATCAGGGAGCTGGCGGATCAATTGCTGCACAGGGGGTTCATGCGTGCCGCGCCAATAGGAAGTCCACGGGAAGAGAGTCCAACGCATTCGACGATTGATGCCTGCAGGCACAGTGATCGCCACATCACCAAGACCGCTTTGCCGAATCACGGATTGGATGAGGCGCTTCATGGAGCTGAAATTTTTTCGGCCAATTCCTCCAGGGGGTAAGTGATGATTTCGGCCAGGGTGGGGTGATACCATGGTGCTTTCAGCATATCAAAGACCGTGGCTTTCATGGCGAGCGGCGCACTGAAACAGTGAATCAGTTCACCTGCTTGCGGACCGACGATTTCAGCACCGAGGATGCGACCGCGTTTGGGGTCGGCGATGACCTTTACGTATCCGCGCTTGGCTTCCATCAGTATCGACTTTCCGTGATCATCGAAGGGATACTCGGCCGCTAGGAAAGCGGTCTTGGATTTTTTTAACGCATCTTCGAGTTGCCCGATGGTGGCCAGGCCGGGATCGGTGAATACCACATTGAGCAACAAGGCCGGATTGAGCGGCTTCAGGCCTTTGACGCCAAAGGTGTGCCGGGCGGCGAGTTCGCCCTGGGCGACGGCGAGGTGCACGATGTCGTGCGGTCCGCAAACATCGCCGCCAGCGTAAATGTGCGGCTGTGAGGTCTGTTGCCAGCGGTTGGTGGCGATGCGACCACTTTCGGTGAGTCTGACGCCGGCGCGATCAAGTGCCATGCCATCGGTTCGCGGCTTGCGTCCGAGGGCATTGAAGAGATGTCGGGCGCGACGCGTGATTCGTTTTCCGTTGCTGAGAAAGGTGACCTGAACGCCGGCGGCGGTTGCACGGATCGATTCGATCTTAGTGTCGGTATGCAACTCGATGCCTTCGTCGCGAAACGCCTGCTGCACGACTTCGGAGGCGGCAGCGGAATGATCGCTAAGAATGTTGGGACTGCGTTGGATCAGCACCACGCGGGAACCGATGCGGCGCAGAAACTGGCTGAGTTCGCAGGCCACGATGCCGCCGCCGAGCGCGATGACGCTTTCCGGCACATGATCGAGCTCGAGAACCTCGTCGCTGGTCCAGAACGGGGTCTCCGCCAGACCGTGTATTGGTGGAATGGATACCTGTGAACCGGTGCCGATGATGAACTTGTCGGCGCGCAGCAGTTTTCCGTCATCGAGCGCGATGGTGTGGGTGTCCACGAATTTCGCCTGGGAGCGGAAAACGCGGTAGCGTCTGTTGCCCATCGCCTTCTCTCGATAGGCGGCGAATTCACCGATGATGGCGCGTTTACGGGCATGGAGTCGCTTCATGTCCGCTTTGGCTGTGGGAATGTGCAGGCCAAAGGTCTTGCCCTGCTGGGCGAGGTGGAGGACTTCGGTGGAGTGTAGCAGCGTCTTCGAAGGCATGCAGCCGCGCAGGATGCACAGTCCACCGAGTTGGCTGGCGCCGTCGACGATGGCCACGGATTTCCCGAGATCGGCGGCCACTCGGGCGGCGTTGAATCCGGCGGAACCGCCGCCTATGGCGATGAAGTCGAATCGTTGGGTTTTGGGCATGGGGGACAGGGAATGCCTTCAGTGGCCTTTGCCAAACAGCATGAGGTGAATCGTGCGCTGGATGATCGCGGCATCCATCACGAAGGAGAAGTGGCGGATGTAGTAGAGATCGTATTCGAGTTTGCGCAGCGTGTCGTCGATGTTCGCGCCGTAGGGGTAGTTGATCTGCGCCCAGCCGGTGATTCCCGGTTTGACGAGATGCCGGAAATGATAGCAAGGGATGTGCTCCTCGTAGTCTTTGACGAGTTCGGTCCACTCGGCCCGCGGTCCGATCAGACTCATGTCGCCCTTGAGCACATTCCAGAGTTGCGGCACCTCATCGATTCGGGTCTTGCGCAGGAGGCCGCCGATCCGGGTGATGCGGGGATCGTCCTTTTGCGTGTAACGATTGTCGGCGGCGGGACGCGATGTCGGAGCCACCCGCATGGTGCGCAGTTTGAGGATCGCGAACTGGCGCCGGTTCAGACCGACCCGGGATTGCCGAAAGAAAACCGGGCCGCCGTCCTCGAGTTTGATCGCGATCGCGGCCAGGATCAACAGCGGCGCGGCCAGCAGCATGCCGATAAGCGAGAACAGCAGGTCACACATCCGCTTGGTGCGGGCGAAGACCGGATTGCGCGCGATTTCGAATCCCTTTTGGAAAAGCCAGATGTGGTTGATGCGGTAGAGCGGAATCTTGCGCAGATACGTTTCGTAGAACAGCTCCAGTGTGAACGTCGGCGTGCCGTTGAAATAGAGTTCGGTCAATTCCTCCGCGAGACGGTCCGGCAGGCTGTGGGCGGACTCTTTTATGACGATGGCTTCGGCATTGAGTCCACCGGAACGGATTTCATCGACGACGACATCGTAGCGATGCGAATCCTCGTCGGCGGGCCCGAGGGGCGCAGCGGGGGCGTCGGCACCGATTACAGCGCAAACCACCTTTTCCTGCAGTCGGTTGATGGAGCACAGCGCGCGGAAATCCGCGCAGGCGCGGATGTCGCCGATGAACAAAATGGTGCGCACTTGGCGGCGACTGACTCGCCAGCGATGAATCGACCGGCGGTAGCTCAGAGTGACGAAAGCGAGAGTGAGAAACGCGAAGGCAATGACGCTGCGTGATCCCTGGAGCGGAAAGCCACTGGGGAGGGCGACGAAGGTCACGAGCAGTGTCACCAGCAGGGCGACGAACACGGCGAGCACATGCTGGGACAAGTAGTCGGCACTCATCATTTCCGTGCGTGATCGGTATCCGTCGATCAAATACAGGGATACCATGATGATCCCGAGCGGCATGGAGAGCGACCAAAGCATCCAATTGCCGGCACCCGTCACGCCGCGCAGCCAGAAAAGGGCGTTGAACACCAGGATGCCGGCCAGGGCGTCGAAAATCAGCAGGAGCAGCAGATGCAAGTGCGTGGTGCGCATGGGGATTAGACTCATCGGACGGGGGCAGGGTCTGACGGTGATGGGGAAATTGGGTCGCTCAGCAATGCCTGCCAAGCTGCAACCGCTCCTGGCAACCCGGGCTGTGAGCCGGCAAACATTGCAACCCGTTGCCGATGGGCTTCGTTTTCGGCGAGGTTGCCTGCCAGATTTTGAATCAGCGCGATGGCCGGGGCGAGGTCGGCGGGTGTGACGGCCACGCCCAGACGCTCGCGGTCGATAATGGCGGCGATTTCCGCCTCGGCGGGACCGATGAATATCATCGGTCGGTTTGCCGCCACGATGCCGTAAAATTTGCTCGGCCAGACGACACCCGCGCAATCGGGATGCATGGTCACAAGATGCAGGTCGGCGGCGGCAAGCGCATCCAGCAGTTCGGAGTGCGGCACCGGAGCTCGGAAATGTGCCGGAGGCATTCCATCGGTAGCGAACGCGCGCTTCAGGGTGTCGATGCCGGCCCCCAGGCCGGTGAAGGAAAACTC
>CBINJL010000309.1:0-4681 GCA_966250925.1 uncultured Opitutus sp.
ATCGGCGGCGGCGATGACCTGATCGAGCTGGCCGCGCACATCGGCTGAGAGCTCCTCGTTGGACTGCACCAGATTGGTGAAGCCCGAGATCACCGTGAGCATGTTGTTGAAGTCGTGCGCAATGCCGGCGGCGAGCGAACCGATGGCCTCCATTTTCTGAGCCCGTTGCAATTGCTGCTCCAACTGGCGCGTCTCGGTGATGTCGGTCAGGCTCACCAGCGCGAGGGCGCGTTCGTGTTCGACAAAAGGGGAAGCGGCAAGGCGCAGGTGCCGACGGCGTCCGCCGCCGGCAGGCAGGGCGAGGTCACTTTCAGGCGGCACGCGGCCGGCGGCGAGGTGTTCGAGTGCGGTCGCGATGCGCGATGGGTTTTCCCACGGTGCGGCGGAGCCGAGGCCGGTCGGATCAGATTCGCGCAGACCGAGCAGAAGCCGGAACGCGGGATTGGACTGCACGATGCGGCCGTCGGGCAGATCAACGATGACGTAGGCGGTGGTGCCTCCGAGGAAGGCGGCGGCGAAGCGTTGCTCGGAAGCGGCGAGGGCATGGCCGCGGCTGCGGGCGAGTGTATCGAGAGTGTCGATACGGCTTTCCGCCTGACGTTGGAGCGTCCACTTGGTGGCGAGGGTGTGGGCGAGCTGGAGCGCCTCGATGTTGTCGAAAGGTTTTTTGAGCACCAGCACGTCGTCCGTCGGGCGCAGCACGGCGGAAATGCGATCCCACGAGTGATCGGAATAAGCGGTGCAGATGACGACCTGCAGCCGCGGGTCACACTCGCGGAGACGGCGGGTGGTTTCGAGTCCGTCCCAGCCCGGCGGCATGCGCATGTCGACGAAGGCGAGCGAGAACGGTCGCCCTTCGGCGAGTGCGGTTTCAAGCAGGCCGAGTGCCTCCTCGCCCTGATGCGCGTGAGTGAGTTCGAAGACGGGGCGAGGTGCGGCGTCGGGCGGTTGCGGCGCGGAACCGAGCACGGCGGATTCGAGCGCGGCCAGCCCGTCGTCGGTCGCGCGCGGAGCGAGGACCTTGCGGTAATCCTCGTGAATCGACGGCGTGTCGTCGACCAGGAGGACGCGATGCGCGTTGGCGTTCACGACCGGGACTCCTTCGCGTCCGGTTCGGACGGAAGAAAGCGGCGGGCGGCGGCGGCGAGTTTTTGCGGCTGCACGGGTTTGACGAGATAGTCGTCCATGCCGGCTTCAAGACAGGCGAGTCGGTCCTCCGGCGTCGCGGCGGCGGTGAGGGCGACGATGGGCAGGCGATCGAGACCGCGGTCGCGTTCGTATTCGCGCAGGCGGCGGGTGGCGCTGAAGCCGTCGAGCACCGGCATCTGGCAATCCATGAAGACGAGATCGAACCGGTTGTCCTGGAGCAGCGCGAGGGCCTGGTTTCCGTCTTGGGCGATTTCGACGTCGTAACCCTCGCGACGGAGCAGGCCGGCGGCGACGCGTTGGTTCACGGGATTGTCTTCCACGATCAACACCCGACCGGCGCGGGCGTTGGCGAGCCGGGCAGGGGTGGCGGCCACGGGCGTGCGGGTGAGGTGCGCAAGGAGCGTCTGTTTGCGAAATGGCTTGATGATGAAGTGGTCCACGCCGTGGCGTTCCAATTCGGTGCTGGAGAGGGTGGCGCCGAGGGAGGAGAGGAGCACGATGGTGGCGTTTTCGCCGCCAGGGAGATCGCGCAGTTGCCGGGCCAGCGTCAGTCCGTCCATGCCGGGCATCTGATAATCGAGCAACAGCAGGTCGTAAGGCAGGCCGGCGTCGGCCTGACTGGCGGCGTCGGTCAGGGCGATTTCGGGTGTGGCGAAATCGCGGTGTTTCACCTGCCAGCCGCCGAGAAGACGAGTGAGGTATTTGCGGTTGGTGGCGTTGTCGTCGACGACGAGGGCGCGTTTGCCGTCGAGCGTGCGTGCGAGCAGATTGATGGTCTCGTCGGGGGCGGATTCCGAGCGCGGGAGATCGAAGGAAACAGTGAAAGTCGAGCCGTAGCCGGGCGCGCTTTCGAGGCCGATGTTTCCGCCCATCAGCTGCACGATGCGATGGCTGATCGACAGGCCGAGGCCGGAGCCGCCGTAGCGCCGGGTGACGGAGGAATCGGCCTGCACAAACGGCTGGAAGAGCTTGGCCTGCTGGTCGAGCGGGATGCCGATGCCGGTGTCGCGGATGCGCAGGGTGATGCTGCGGGTGTCGGCGGTGGGGCCGGCGGTGGCGTCGACGAAGAGCTCAATCTCGCCCTTGGCGGTGAACTTGATGGCGTTGCCGAGCAGGTTGAACAGAACCTGGCGCAGGCGCACCGGATCACCGAGGCATTCGATGGAGGCGCCCGGTTCGATGGCGACGGCGAGTTCGAGCCGCTTTTGGTAGGCGCGGGGAGCGAGCAGGCTGACCACGTCTTCGGCAACGCCGTCGAGACGGAAAGGGATCGACTCGAGTTCCAGGCGACCGGCTTCGATTTTGGAAAAGTCGAGCACGTCGTCGATCAGCGCCATGAGCGTTTCGCCGCTGGAGCGAATAGTCTCGGTGTAGTCGCGTTGTTCGGTATCGAGCGCGGTGTCGAGTAGCAGTGCGCACATGCCGATGACGCCGTTCATGGGCGTGCGAATCTCGTGGCTCATGTTGGCGAGGAATTCGCTCTTGGCGCGATTGGCGTCCTCGGCGGCGTCGCGGGCGAGGGCGAGTTCGGCGGTGCGGCGGGCGACGATGGCCTGGAGTTCCTCGCGTTTGATGCCGGCCTCCTCGGCGAGACGCCACTTCTCGGAAAGGGAGCAGGCGAGTTGAATAACTTCGAGGTTGTCGAAGGGCTTTTTGAGAATGAGCAACCGATCGGTGGAGCCGAGCTTCTGGGTGATGGTTTCCCAGGAGTGATCCGAGTAGGCGGTGCAGATCACCACTTGGAGATTCGGATCGCGGTTCCAGAGCTGGCGGATTGTTTCCAGTCCATCCCAGCCGGGCGGCATGCGCATGTCGACGAAGGCGACGGAAAACGGTCGCTCGGCGGCGAGGCCCTCGGTGAGCAGGGTCACGGCGTGCTCGCCCTGCATCGCGTGGGCGAGTTCGAAGTTGATCGCGGCGGCGGACTTTTGTTTCGGCGCGCGTTCGCCGAAGAGGGCGGACTCCAAGTCGTCGACATCGGCCTGGACGGGCGCAGGCGTGAGGATCTTGCGGAAATCCTCATGGATCGATGGCATGTCATCTACGACGAGGATGCGGCGGCCGGCGAAAGACATGGGGGATCGGGGCGCGTTTGAAAACGAAGCGTGAGCGGGATTCACGGGTAAGGCGCCAGGCAATGGCGAAACCGGGAATCGGGCGGATGGGTTTTATACCCTAATTCAGTAGCGGTGGCTTTGGTTGAAAATGGTCTGCCTTCGCGATCGGAACGCAAATGCAATAACGGCTTCAGGTGTCCTTCGGCTGTTTCGCGTTGGGATTAAACCCAAACCGTCACCGGAGCGAACGGAAATGCGGCGTCCGGGCTGAGGGATTTTACGCGAAAATATCTCTACCAAGGTCAGCGGCGTTTGCCCCAGCGGCGGGTTTCCTTGAGTTCGAGCGCGGAGGTTTCGATCTGCACGCCGGCGACGGCGGGATGCTTGCGCAGGATCTGGAAGATCTCGCCGGAGAGTTTCCAGTCGAGGGCGGTGGAGATGTCGGCCACGGCGATGGAGCGGTCGGGACCGAGGAAACCGAGGCTGGTGCCGGTCGGGCCGGACTGGGCGTCGAGGACGGGCCGGAGGCTGCGGAAAAAGTCCTCGTTGTCCGGATCGTCGGGACGGAGCAGCCAGGTGACGCGCTTGACGTTGGACGCGACGTAGTTGGGCAATGGATACGCCTCGCGCACGTTGACGCGGGCGCCGTCCTCTTTGACCATGACGGAGCCGAGGATGACGACGGGGACGTTTTCGCCCAGCACCGCGCCGTATTCCTCGTAGGCGTCGGCGAACATGTTGAGCGGCAGTGACGCCTTCCGGGTGGCGAGGGTGAAGGCGACCCAGGGGCGGTTGTCCTTTTTGGAAAGTTTCTTCTGCAGGCCGCCGGCGATGCCGCAGATGCGGAAGGCGGTGCGATCCTCCTGATCGAGCAGTTCGTCGACGTCGAAGGTGTCGAGCGCGTCGGCCAGGCCGATGTAGGTGTTCATCGGGTGGCCGGAGACGTAGAAGCCGAGCAGTTCCTTTTCGAAGGCGAGTTTTTCGGCCGAGGAGAAATCGACGACGTTGTCGTCGATTGATTTCAAATTTGAGATTTGAGATTTGGGATTCCGCGGCGGAGCCGCGGGTGCCGGCTCGCTGAGCATGTCGAAGAAACTGTTCTGGCCGGCGGCGCGGTCGCGGGCATCGGCGGCCGCGGCGGCGATGGCGGCGTCGATCCGTTCGAAGATGGTCTTGCGCGGTTCGCCGGAGAAGTCGAAGGCGCCGGTTTTCACCAGGTGTTCGAGCACGCGTTTGTTGGCGGCCTTGGAATCAACGCGGCCGATGAAGTCGTCGAAGTTTTCAAAGGGGCCGTTGGCCTCGCGCTCCTCGATGATCTTGAGCGACGCGGCCTCGCCCACGCCCTTGATGCCGGCGAGCCCGAAGCGGATCTTGCCACCGGCGACCGGGGCGAAGTTTTCCCGCGACTCGTTGACGTCGGGGCCCTGGACCTCGATCCCCATGGACCGGGCCGTCCCCTCGATGATGCGGATCGC
>CBINJL010000310.1:0-4677 GCA_966250925.1 uncultured Opitutus sp.
TGCGGCCGCCTGGGCTCAAAATCCAAGTGGAAGTGGCGCAAGTGAATCTGCGGCGATGTCGGTGGCCGCGCCGAGCGTGGCGCTGGTGGGGGCGACGGTCATCGTGGCGCCGGGTGAAGCGCCGATTCGCGATGCGGTGGTGTTGATCGAAGGCGATGAGATCGCGGCGGTCGGAAGCGCGGCGGCGGTGGAGATTCCGGCGGGCACCGAGCGTTGGGATTGCAAGGGGGCAACGATCACCGCCGGATTTTGGAACTGCCACGTGCACTTTACCGAACAGAAGTGGGCGGGCGCGGCCAACCGGCCGGCACAGGAACTCGCGCAAGCGCTGGACGCGATGGTCAACCGTCGCGGTTTTACGACCGTGGTTGATCTGGCGTCGTGGTTGCCCGACACAGTGGCGTTGCGGCAGCGGATTGAGGAAGGGGAATTGCCCGGGCCGCGCATCCTGACCGCGGGTGGTCCGATTTATCCGGAAAACGGAGTGCCGTATTATGTGAGCGAAAACTTGCCGCCGGAAGTCGTGGCGATGATGGCCACCCCGGCGGAGGCCGGTGATGCGGTGAACCACATTACGGAAAACATTCAGGGCGGTGCCGATCTGCTGAAGCTGTTTCTCGTCACCGGCGTGCGGCCGGAAGGGAAGATTGAATTGGTCACCATGGATGCGGCGGTGGCGCGGGCCGCGGTGGCTGCCGCCCAACGCGAAGGCCAGCGGGTGGTGGCGCACCCGTCGAACATCGACGGGGTGGAACTGGCGCTGGAAGCCGGCGTCGATGTGCTCGCCCACACCACCCAGGACCCGGAAAAAATCACGGACGAAGTCATCGCGCGCATGGTCGAGGCGGACATGGCGATGATCCCGACCCTGGCGTTGTTTGGCCGGATGCCCAATGCCGCGGCGATCCAGGACGAGGTGAAACGTTTCGCGGCGGCGGGCGGCCGGCTGCTCTTCGGCACCGACGTTGGGTTTCTGACCGACTACGAGGCGATGAACGATGAATTCACGTTGCTGGCGCGCAGCGGGCTGTCGTTTGACGAAATCCTTGCCATGCTGACGACGGCGCCGGCGGAGGAATTCGGACTGGGCGAGGAAGTCGGCCGCATCGCGCCGGGTTATGCGGCCGATTTGGTGGTGCTGGATGGGAAACCCGAAGACGGGGCCAAACTCTTCGCCCGGGTGGCGGGGACGATGCGGGCAGGCAAAAAGACATTTCCGGCGCCGGAGCCGGAACCCGCCAAGAAAACCGAGAAGACCACGGACAAGGATAAGCCGGCGGCGGAGCCGAAGGAAAAATCGGAGTCTGACCAGCAGCCTGACACCAGCGGTGGTAAGGCCGAAAAAAAGCCGACGGCGGAGGAAAAGTCCGCTGCGCCATCGGCTTCCGCAAAGCCGCAGACTCCGCCCGAACCCTGATTGCTTAATCGTGCGCAGACCTGAAGCCTGCGGACTCGCCAACGGGTCCGACATAATTATCCCAGTTTTATGGCATGGCGGATCGATGACGCAGTGGTGCGCGGTGAAATCGATAACCGCGAACGCGACCGGGTGCGAGGCCGCCTGTGGTTCGTCGGTCGCGATGAACCGATCGAGCTCGATTTGGCCGGCAACGCCTGGCGCGACGTGGCCGGTCGGGTGCTGCACTTCGTCAACCGGCAGCCGCGTCCGCGGGATCTGGCGGAACTCGAATCGAACCAAATCGGCAAAGTCGGCGACATCACCGCGGCGCGCAAAGCCAAGGTGCCCGACATCGCGCCGGAGGAAATCGGCGAGTATTATCGGCAAAAAAAGCCGTGGCCGTGGCACTGGGCCAACGTGCTGTATCTGGAGTGGGTGAGCGAAGCCAACGGCCGGGTGGTGATCGAATCGGCCGACTACGATCTCATCGCGGTGGGCGAGGCCGCCTGGGAGATGTCCGAAGCGGAGGAAGATGTGCAGCGGCAGGTCAACAGCCGCACCATGCTGGCGTTCATCGACGGACTGCATGCGGCCATCGAACCGGAAGCGTTCGGAGCGCTGGAAGCGAAGCCGGCGGCAGCAGCGGCCGAGGGACCTCCGATGACGGAAGAGGAAGCGGAGGCCTGGCTGGCGCGCGAAGATTTGCTGCTCGATCGGGTCGAGGCGCGCATGGCGCGCGAAGGCGATGCCGCCGATTTTGAGCTCATTCTGGAGGAGGAGCGCGCGCGTCTGCGACACGAACTTGGGGAACCGGAACCGGAGCCGATCGAGTTCGAGGACCTGGCGGGAGATGACGAACTGGCGGCGTGGTTCGAGGAAATGAGTGATGCCGGATTGGAGGAGGCGGCGGAGACTTCCGGGCGGATGGAAAAACATCCGTTGGTGGATCGCGCGACCGACCTGTTTTATCTGTTGCACGAATTGAACGAGACCGAGAGCTGGGTCACGCCCGAGGCGCAGGTGGAGCATCCGGTGCGCGCGCTGATCGAGGCGACGATGGGCGTAGGCCCGAAACTTGCCGGCGCGCTCGCCGGCCGCCGCTGGCCGCCGCCGCTCGATTTTTGCGCGATGACCATCGTGCGTTTGAAGCGGGTGCGCGGTTACTTGGACGATGCGCTGGCCGCGACCGAGTCATGTCGGGAGGAAAACCTCATCCCGACTGAACGGCTCGGTCCGATCGTGGTGGAGTTGATCGACCTGGCCCGCGACATCGACGCGCTCATCGGCGAGTTGCGCGTCCGCCTGCGCGGCGCCACGGGATGAAGGGGCGGTTGTAGTGCGCGGCGGTGTAGGGTCGTTGCTTGTCGACGACCGCAGCGGCGGAGGTTACGCCGAGGCGGCGGCGCGCAGCTTTTCGTAGTCGGCTTTCAGGCGGGCGTGGGTGGACCAGAACGGCGGCGGGGACTTGGCTTCGAGCAACGCAATCAACATCGCGATGTGCGTGTGCCAGCCGCTGGCGTAACCGGTGAGATACGGCACATCGTCGCCGCGGCTGCGATGGGTCAGGACCAGCAGGACTTGGTTGCCCTCGGGCGTGAGCTCGAAGGTCACGTCGGAGTGGTCGTCGAAGGTGTAGCTGAGCACGCGGGGCGGTTCCCACCGCAGCACTTTGAGCGACATCGTCATGCCCTTCTCGTGCACCTCCTGATACTGCGCGGGCGGCGTCTCGTCGGGCGCGAGGGTTTTATGATGAAAGCGCAGTTCCACCTTGCCGCCGACCTTGGGTTCCATGGGGCCGCCGGCGAACCAGCGGGCGCGTTTATCGGGATCGGTAAGGTAATCCCAGATGCGTTCGATGGGGCCGGGCAGGTGGCGCACGAGGCGCACTTCGGCGGGACCGTGAAACGTGCCGTGGGAATCGTTGGAGTCGTTGGATTTCATTGGGTGGATTTTTTGCGGGATTTGCGCGTGGCGGCGGCGGCGTCCTCGGCCCGCAGTTCGCGTTCGAGAGCGTCGAGGTTGCGGGACCAAAACAGCCGGGTCTGCGCGAGCCAGTGCTCCAGCTCGTCGAGACCACGGGGATTGAGCGACTGGATGCGCGACTGGCCCTCGGCGCGCACGGTGACGAGCCCGGCCTCGCGCAACACCTTCAAGTGCTGCGAAACGGCGGGCGCACTGAGGTCGAATTCCTCGACCAGTTGTCCGGCGGTCCGCTCGCCCTGGGCGAGCAGTTCGACGATGCGGCGCCGGGTCGGGTCGGCGAGGGCAAGCAGGCTTTGCATGCCGGACATATTTAAGTAAAAACTTAATTAAGCAATAACGAAAATAAGATTCTGGCGGATGTGTCGGGTGGTGGGGCGGGGCTTGCGCCGCAGCGGGGGCGGGCGAGACTGCGGCCTTTGCCGATGACTCCTGTTGCCACGCTTCGCACACCCTTTGCCGAAAAGTTCGGGGTGCCGCGGCAGTCGGGCCTGGTGGCGGCGGCGGAAGGGCGGGTGGAGTTTTTACCGGCGTTTGCGGCGCCGGAGTTTGTGCGCGGACTGGAGGCGTTTTCGCACGTGTGGCTGATCACCGGCTTTCACTGCAATCCGCCGTGGGACGGGGCGGCGACGGTGCGGCCGCCGCGTTTGGGCGGGAATACGCGGGTGGGGGTTTTTGCGTCGCGCGCGCCGCTGCGGCCCAACGGGCTCGGTTTGTCGCTGGTCGAGCTGTTGGCGATCGAACCGGGAGTATTGCGAGTCGGAGGAATTGACTGCGTCGACGGGACGCCGGTCTACGACATCAAGCCGTATCTGCCGTGGTGTGAAGCCAAGCCGGAGGCGCGGGCGGACTGGGCGGGGGCGGCGCCGCCGACGCGTGATCCGGCGGCGGTGGTTTTCGACGAGGCGGTGGCGGCGGTCCTGCCTCCGGACGTGGCGGCGTTGGCCCGGCAGATTCTCACACTCGATCTGCAACCGGCCTATCAACGCGGCGACGGCGCGGCGGAGCGCAGCTACGGCATGACGCTGGCGGGTTGGAATCTGCGCTGGCGGGCGACGCCGGACGGCGGCGTCGAAGTCATCGCGGTTACGCCGGTTGTCACGTAGGATGCGGGTGGCGATCGCGGGGGTGGTGAAGGGGAAACCGGCGCGGTGCTTGAGGCGCGGAAAATTTTTTGTCACCGCTGGGGTGGTTTGTGGCCCTTATGGGTGAAGCCACTTTGCCGATGTCACCCACCGACCCCATTTCCGCCTGCTCACTCACCGCCGATGAGGACTTGGTCGCCGCCTGTTTGGGCG
>CBINJL010000311.1:0-4672 GCA_966250925.1 uncultured Opitutus sp.
ATTCTAGTGTCCTTGGCAGCAATGTTCTTGCCTCACCATGGTGCCGGCGTCGGGGGCGCGTTCGAGGGGCTTGTCGCGGCGCAATGAATACACCGCGGCGAGCCGGTCGCGTTTTGATTCGGGCAGATAAAAATGGGTATCCGTCATGCCCAGCGGATCGAAGATGCGTTCCTGGAGGAAGGCGGCGAGCGTCTGGCCCGAAACGACTTCGATGACCACGCCGAGGATGTCGGTGCTGTAGCCATAGACGTAACGCTCGCCCGGGTGGGCGGCGGCGGGCAAGGCGGCCAGACGGCGAATGGTTTCGCGGATCGGTTCGTCGCGATCGGCAAAATACCAACCCTGAATGCCGGCTGCCTTCCAACGATCAGCGGCGGGTCCGCTGCCGTAGTCGTAGCCGGAGGTATGGCGCAGTAGATCACGCACGGTGATGGGGCGCTTGGCCGGCACGATGTCGTAGCCGCCGGCCTCGTTGGGCTCGGCCACGGTGGTCTGGGCGAATTCTGGCAGATAGTTGCCAAGCGGATCGTCGATGAGCAGGCGACCGTCTTCCTGCAGCATCATGATGGCCACGCTCACCACGGCCTTGGTCTGGGACGCGATGCGAAAAATCGTGTCCGCGGTCATGGTCGCATCCGCTTCACGGTCGCGTTGCCCATAAGCACCGAGATGCACGATCTTGCCGTGGCGCGCCACGAGGGTGACCGCGCCCGGTAGGCGGTTGGTCTCGACGTAGTCCTGAAACACGGAGTTGAGGCGACCGAGACGTTCGGCCGACATCCCGACTTCCTCCGGCGCGGCGGGCTGAAGGGGCTGCGCGATTGCCGAGACGGCGAGGGCAAGCGAGCAAAAGAGAGAAGTGAAGGGCGGGCGGAAACGTGAGGGTAAGTTCATGATAAATTCTGACGGAACGAAGAAAGAGACGAATATCGGACACGTATCAACGTTGCCATGACGAATCCAATCGCCTGTCGTGACACGCGACATGGCTCTGCAATCCGAGGCGCTGGCGCGATGGGACGAGCGCATTCAAAACGTGCTGTCAAAACACGGCGTGCGTCTGCTGCGCCTTTCGCTGGCGGTGGTGTTTTTATGGTTCGGTCTGCTTAAGCCGCTCGGGCTCAGTCCGGCGGAGGATCTGGTCAAACGGACGGTGTATTGGTTTTCGCCCGACGTGTTTTTTCCGATCCTTGGTTGGTGGGAGGCGGCGATCGGCGTGTGCCTGCTGTGGCGTCCGCTGCTACGCGTGGCGTTATTGTTGCTCGCGTTGCAGATGCCGGGCACGGCCCTGCCGCTGGTGCTGCTGCCGGAAGCCTGTTTCACGAACTTTCCGTTCGGCCTGACGATGGAAGGACAATACATCGTCAAGAATCTCGTGATCATCAGTGCGGCGATGGTGATCGGCGGCACGGTGCGGGCCCATTCGGATTCGCGCCATCGGCTGTAGTTGAAATACAGATACGGCGTGGGGCGTTCAGCGCTGGCGGGCGGCGAGGTAGCGCTTCATGTGCGGCGGCAGGGTTTCGTAGCGACCGACGAACCGGCGGGCGAGGCGGAGCTGCAATGCGTGCGCGACGGCCCAGATGATGCCGGCACAGAACGCCTGATACACCGCGGTGTGCAGCGCGGCCGGGATACGTGCGGTGGGAAAGCGCGCCAGATAATGACTCAGGTCTTCGATCGGTTGACTGTGGGTCAACAGCCCGATGGTCGTCTCCTTGCCGTCGGTGAGTAGATAAAACGCATGCCAGATCATTTCCTTCAGAAAGGCCGAACCGGCGGCGAAGTAATCCACCGCGGTGGCCAGTCCAGAGCCAAGATAACCGAGCAGGCCGGCCAGCCCCGACAGTCCCTGGTAGTATTCCACGGTGTTGAGCAGCAGTGCGGTGACCGCGGCGGAAATCAATCCGGTCTGAGCCAGATAAACCAAGCCCTGGTCGCAGGAAAAACGCAGCACGCGCAGTTCCTGTTGCACGGCTTCCCGACGATCGAGTCCGCGATGACGAACCTTGGTGTCCGCGGACTTTTTACGACGCAGCAACATCCACAATCGACGCAGGCAATCGCGACGCGCATGGAGAGCGAACCCCAGTCGCAATGCGAGCAAACCGAACAAGATCCAAGGGGCCGCCAGCATGAACGACTCGGCGTTGTTGGTGGCGCCGGAGTGCAGCAGCCGCGTGTAGATTCCGGAGCGGATGCCTGCCATATTCGTGAGGTTGGTCAGCGCTTCGGTCCATTGGCCGTGCAACAGATGCGGGAAGAATTCCCCGGTGTTGACGAGGGCGGCGTAGAAGACGTTGCCGATCTCAGCCTTCACATCAAACCAGCCCGCAATGCGAAACGGGGACGATTCGCGCGCTGCGGTCACGTAATGCGTGGCGAGCCCGTAGAGAGCAAGCACGAGGCCCAGCATTGGCGCGCTGCAGGTCACGCGGAGCAGTGTCAGCGCCAGCCGGATGCACGCCACCCCGCCGCGGTGCAGGACACCACGGGGACGCGAACGAGACTGGGACCGGTTTTTCACCGAACCGCAGACCGGGTAACGGCCGGAAAGTGCGCGACGAATTTTGGCCTCCGTCGCACCGATTGCCGTGTTTATAGTCTGAAGCCGAAACACCCCATCGCCTGCCGCTTGTAAAATGCGTGCCGGCGCGCGGCATGTCCTGCTTTTCCCCGTCCATGACTTCCGATCTCTTCATTCTCAGTCTCCTGCTGGTGGCCGCATTGGTTGGTTTTGTGGGCGGCTGGTGGCGCTACGACGTGGTGGCGTTGACGACGCTCCTGCTGGCCGCGTTGTGCGGCATCGTGCCGATGGATGAAACGTTTTCGGGGTTTGGCCATCCGGCGGTGGTGACGGTGGCGGCGGTGCTCGTCATCAGCCGGGCGTTGTTTCAATCGGGCGTGGTGGACCTACTTTCGGGCGCGGTGCTGAAGGTCGGGCCGAGTCCGACGCTGCAGGTGCTCGCACTCACGTTGAGCGTGGCGGTGCTCTCGGCGTTCATCAACAATGTCGGGGCGTTGGCGTTGATGCTGCCGGTGGGGCTGTCGTTGTCGCGCACGCATGGCATGCCGCCGTCGAAACTGCTCATGCCGCTGTCGTTCGGTTCATTGCTGGGTGGGTTGACGACGCTGATCGGCACGCCGCCGAATGTCATCATCGCGAGTTATTGGGGACGGGTGAGCGGCGAGCCATTCGGGTTTTTCGACTTTGCGTGGGTGGGGTTGCCGGTGGCATTGGCCGGCGTGTTGTATGTCGGCCTGATCGGCTGGCGCGTGCTGCCGAATCGCAAGGGACAATCCTCGCCGGAGGATCGTTTTCAGGTCAGCGCCTATCTCGGCGAACTGCGGGTGACGGAATCCTCCAAGGCCGCTGGAATGAATCTGCGCGAGTTGCGCGAACTCGACGACACGCTGCCGGTGCTGGCGGTGTTGCGTGGCGAGGAGCACATTGCGGCCTACCGGTTCTACGGCCGATTGCAGGAAGGCGATTTGCTGCTGGTCGAGGGCGAGACGCGGGAAATCGAATCACTGGCCCATCGCGCTGGCCTGGAAATCGGGGCGGAGAAACCGGAGGACGACGATGAGACGGAAGCGGTCGACGCGGGCGAATCCAAGGCGGTGGCAACGGCCCTCGCGACGGAGACGGAAAGTGAAGCCGAAGAGGATGACGAGGAGACCAAGTCGGGAGGCGGCGATCTCGAACTGGGTGAGGCGATCGTGATGGGACAATCGCGGCTGGTCGGGCGCACCATTCGCGAAGCCGGGCTGCAGGCGTTGAGCGATTTGACCTTGGTAGCGGTTTCGCGCGAAGGGCGCCGCCTCCGCGGACGGCTGCGCGATGTGCGGTTTGCGGTGGGCGACATCCTGCTGTTGCAGGGACCGGAAAATGTATTGACCGAACAGATGTCGGAATGGGGCTGTCTGCCGCTGGCCGACCGCGAACTGCAGTTGGGCAAGCCCCGTAAGCTGGTCCTGTCACTGCTGATTTTTTCGGGCGCGATCACCGGCATATCACTGGGCTGGATGAACGCGGCCGTGGGCCTGATGGCCGCCGCGCTGCTGATGATTGTATCGGGCGTGGTTTCGCTGCGACGCGCCTACGAAGGCATCGACTGGCCGGTGCTGGTGCTGCTGGCGGCGATGATCCCGGTGGGCAAGGCCTTCGAAACCACCGGTGGGGCGGCCTGGCTGGCGCAGCATCTGGTGGATCTCGATATTTCACACGCGCCCATGCTCAGTCTCGCGCTGTTGCTGGTGGTGACGATGTGTCTGTCGGACGTGATCAACAATGCCGCCGCGGCGGTGCTGATGGCGCCCATTGCCCAAAGTTTGGCGGAGGGCCTGAATGTGAATCCGCAGTCGTTTCTGATGGCGGTTGGCATCGGCGCCTCGTGCGCGTTTCTTACGCCGATCGGGCACCAGTCGAACACGCTGGTGTTTGGCCCCGGCGGGTATCGGTTTGGCGACTACTGGAAACTCGGCCTGCCGTTGCAACTCGTGATGCTGGCAGTGGCGCTGCCGGTGCTGGCGTGGGCCTGGCCGCTGCGTTGAAGTCGTTCAGGCGCGGTTGAATCACCGATTCGCCCGTTTGGGGCCGAAGTCGTGCGCAACCACCTGTGCGAGGTCGAGGGCGGGCAGGGAGGCGGCGTGGATGGTCGCGGCGGGCGTC
>CBINJL010000312.1:0-4671 GCA_966250925.1 uncultured Opitutus sp.
CCGGCCAGCGCAAAAGCTGCTGCTGCTTCGGTTGTCGCGAGTGGGCCTGCGCGGAGACCAGTTTCCTCCATTCCGCTCCCGCAGCACGAACCCGATCAATCCGCTTTTCCCAATCTCCGCGTGCCGCCGCCCGGATCGCGTCATCAGCATCGCGAGCAGCGACGGTATCCGCCCAGTGCCCGACCGGTGCCGACTTGCGGGGTAACGTCGGCTCGCGCCCCGCCACCCGCGCCGCATACGCCGCCGGCAAATCCTCCGCCAGTATCCGCCAGGAAATGCCGTCGATCGCCCAGTGATGAATCGCCAGAAAGAGACAGTCGCCTTCCGGCAGCCGGAACATTCCCGCCGCCACCAACCGGCCGGTCGCCAGATCGAGCCGTTGCAGCAAGCCATCAGACGCCGCCTCTAACGCGGCCGCGGGCTTCGGAGCCTCGCGCAAATCCTCCTCAAGCCAGATCATCTCGACGTCCGGTTTCTGCCACTCCTGTATCCAGCCTTCCCCTACCTTTTCGATCCGCGCACGCAGCGCATCGTGGTGACCGAGAAGATCGGCAACTGCCAACCGCAGCGCCGCCGAATTCACGTCCTCCGGCAGCGTCAACGTGACCGCCTGCGCGAACCGATCGTGCGGCGCGGCAAAGGACGCAAGAAACCAGCGCTGCACCGGTGTCAGCGGCACGCGGCCCGTGACCGGTCCCTGCGGAATATCCGAGCCGGTTGTCCGCGGACGCTCCCGCAGCACCGCCGCCAGTCCACGCCAGGTCGGCTGACCAAACACATCGGTCAACTTCAGCTCGAAACCCTGTTGGCGCAATCGCGCCACAACCTGGATCGCCTTGATGGAATCACCGCCGAGACTGAAAAAGTTCGCTTCCGCGCCCGACACCGCCACGCCCAGCACCGCATTCCAGATGGATTGCACCGCCTGTTCGATGTCGTCCGCAGCCTGCGTGTCCTTCGCGGAGTCTTCGATTGTCGCGGTGTTCGTGCTCGGAGCCGGAAGACGGCGGCGATCGACCTTGCCGTTGGCGTTGAGCGGCAGTTCGGGCAACGACACCCAATGCGCCGGAACCATGTAGGCCGGTAATGTCTGGCCGAGTTTCGCGCGTAGTGTTTCCACCGCCACCTGCGCCTGCAGCACGCAATAGGCCACCAACTCATGTGTGCCGCCCTGCGGTCGTGCCAGCACCACGGCTTGCTCGACGCCGTCCAGCGCCCGCAAGGCGGTTTCGATTTCGCCCAGCTCCACGCGAAAGCCGCGAATTTTCACCTGATCGTCGTTGCGACCGACGAAGATCACCTGCCCCGCGTCGTTCCAATATCCGAGATCGCCCGTGCGGTAGAGACGCGCGCCCGGTTCGCTGGCAAAGGGATGCGGCACGAACTTTTCCGCCGTCAACGCCGGCCGATTCAGATACCCCCGGGCCAGACCATCACCGCCGCAATACACTTCCCCTGTCACGCCTGGCGGCACCGGATGCCCACGTGGGTCCAGCACGTAGAGGGTCGAATGCGCTATCGGGCCGCCGATCGGCACGTCGTGCACGTGCTCGCGAGTCACCCGATAGTGACTCGAAAACGTGGTGTTCTCCGTCGGTCCGTAAACGTGCTCGATCCGCAGATTGGGATACCGCGACCGCAACGCGTTGACCCGCGGCAACGAAACTTTTTCACCGCCGGTCAGCAGCGTATGCAAGCCGTCAAACGCCGCGGGAGCATACTCGACGATTTGATTAAACAGTCCGGTGGTGAGAAAGAGCGTATTCGCGTTGTGGTTACGGATCAGTTCTCCGAAGCCCTCGATGTCGAGGAGCTCATTGCCGCGCGGTAGGCACAGACAGCCGCCGTTAAGCAACGCGCCCCAGATTTCAAAAGTGGACGCATCGAACGCCAGCGATCCCGTCTGCAGGATGCGCACCGTTTCATCGAGCGTGGCGTAATCGGTTCCCCGCACCAATCGCACCACCGCCCGATCTTCCACCAGGGTTCCCTTGGGCACGCCGGTGGAACCCGAAGTAAAAATGATGTAGGCCAGGCTACGCGGACCACGCGTCGGAGCCGACCATTGCGGTGGCGCGTTAAACCCCACGGCGACGTCCAGTTCCAGCGGTTGCACGTCTGGCGTCAGGCCCACGGGGACTTTGCCGCAGTCATGGATCAGCCAGCGGCAGGCGGCATCGACCAGAATGCCGTCACGTCGGTCCACCGGCGTGTCCGCGTTCAAGGGCAGATACGCACCGCCCGCTTTCAACACGCCCAACAACGCCACCACCATCTGCGGCGAACGTTCGAGCATCAGCGCCACCGGCTCCTGCGGGAGCAGTCCGTTGGTCTTCAGGTGCCAGGCCAAACCTTCCGCCGCCGTATCCACTTCGCCGTAGGTGAGACGAGTATCGCCCTGCTGGACCGCAATCTGGTCCGGCCTCAAGGCGACTTGCTCACGCCACAGCGCCACGATGTCACTGTTTCGTGGATACGTCGTTGCGCCGGCGGCATTAAAATCCACCAACACCCGTTGCCGTTCACGCAGCGTCAGGAGGTTCTGATCTCCCAGCGCACGTTCCGGGGCCGCCACCAGATTTTCCAACAGCTCCCGCCAACACTCCGCCAGTCGTTGCATCCGGGAGGCGTCAAACAGCGCGGTGGCGTATTCCAGATCGAGTTCCAATCCCGTCGGCGTCCGTTTGCAGTGAAACGTGAGATCGACCTTGCTGGTCGGATTTTCATTCGCGAGTTCCTCCGCGCGGAGACCGAACAGACGCGGCTCCGCGCCATCCGATACTTCATAGCCCATCATCGCGTCGAACAACGGCGAGCGGCCCAGGTTGCGCTCGAGCTGAAGGTCGTCCACCAGGCGATCAAACGGATAAGCCTGATGCGCCACGCCCGCCACCACGGCCTCGCGCACGGACTTCAGCAACGCGCCGAACGGTGCGGCGGCATCCACCTGCACCCGCAACGGCAGCGTGTTGACGTAAAAGCCGATCTGGTCGCGCAGCTCCGCCATTTCCCGGCCCGCCACCGGCGAACCGATCACGATGTCGTCCTGCCCGCTCCAGCGCACCAGAATCGCGTGCACCGTGGCCAACCAGGTCATGAACGGCGTCGCTCCCGCCGCCCGTCCCAATTGTTCCACCCGATCGGCCAAGGTCGCCGGAATAACGAGATGGTGATGCGCGCCGGCGGTATCCTGCACCGGCGGCCGCGGCCGGTCAGTATTGAGCGCCAGCGGTTCCGGCAGGCTCGCAAATTGGTCGCGCCAGTAATCGCGGTGAGTCGCCATCCGACCGGACGCAAACTCAGCCAGACTCCACGCCGCATAGTCCTTGTAGTGGCGCAACAATGACGGCAGTTGCTCGCCGGCAAACGCGCGTTCGAGATCGTGCAGCAGCACGCCCAACGACACGCCGTCGGCGATGATGTGATGCAGTTTGAACAGCACCGCCGTCTGTCCGTCAGATAACGGCCACAACCACACCGAAAACAGCGGATCGTGTTCCAGGTCCAGCGAAGCCGCCAAGACTTTGGCTGACTCCGCCTGCAGCGTGTCGCGCGTCTGCGTTTCGCCGACGAAAAATCCGCGCCACGCCTCCGTCGGATCGACAATCTGGCGCGGTTCGCCAGCGCCCAACCCAAAACGCGTGCGCAAGCTTTCATGCCGCGTCACCACCGCCCGGATCGCACGCTCGGCCGCGGACACATCGACCGAACCGCTCAGCACAAAAACTCCGCCGAGGTGGTAGGCCTGCGAACTGCCGGACAACGACTGAATCACGGCCAGCCGTTGCTGGGCATGACTCAACGGATAACTGACTGCCGGTGCGACCGCCGGAATCTGCGATGCCGTCGACGCGGGCTCGGGTCTTTGCGACGCTTCCGTCGGCGGCGCCGCGAATGACGCCGACTGCTTGCGCGCGAGCAACGCGGCCTTGAGCCGCGCACGTTCGGCCGGCGTCATCGCCGCGAGCTTTTTGGCCAGTGCTTCGGAATTCGTCTCGCCCATGCGTGCTTACGCTTCGTCGCCGAGGTGATCGGCGAGTTCGTCGGGAGACAAATCCTGCAACATTTCCAACAGCTCCGGATCAATCTCCGTTGCATCGTCGGCCGCTGTATTCGCCATTGGCACCAGCCGCTGCGCCTGCGCCGCCAGTTCCGGGAACTGAAACACATCGGCCACCGCCAGTTCGCAGTGCAGACGTTCCTCGACCAGCGCCACCAGCCGCATCGCTTTCAGGCTGTGGCCACCCAGGTCGAAGAAGTTGTGCGAAGACGTCGAAACCGGCTGCTCCAGCACTTCCGCCCAGATGGCCGCCAATTGCCGTTCACGATCCGTCAGATGTCCGGCACCGGGCATCACCTCGCCGGCCTCCGCACGATTCGATCGTGACGCTGTCAGCGACTCGCCGGTGTCGGTGTGCGATGGCAACGCCCGACGATCGATCTTGCCGTTGCCGGTCAGCGGCATGGCCGGAATCCAGCGCCAAAAGGTCGGCACCATGTAGCGCGGCAGCACCGCTTCGAGATGAGTCGCCAGGACTGATGACGCCACCGGCGTCGCACCTACCAGATACGCGGCCAAGGCTTCCGTGCCATCCGCTTCCTGCACAGGCACCACGACCGCTTTTTCAACCGCGTCGTGGGCGAGCAGTCGCGCCTCGATTTCGCCCAGCT
>CBINJL010000313.1:0-4671 GCA_966250925.1 uncultured Opitutus sp.
CCCATCATCCGCAGCATTTGATCCGCGCGTTGCTGGCCGGCGCGACCTGGGGGGAGGCCACCTATTACGCGATGCCGGTGTTGTCCTGGCAGAGCATCGTGCTGGGCGATCCATTGTATCGGCCGCTGACGGTGGGGCTCGACCAGCAATGGGCGAACCGGGCGGAGTTGCCGGGACGTCTGGCCTCCTACGTGGCGTTGCGTCATGCCAAACTGGATACGGCGGAGCCGTCGGACGAGGCGCTGGATACGGCGGTGCGTGCGCTGCGGGCGCATCCTTCGGTCGCGCTGGCGCTGGCAGTCGCGCGGGCCAAGGCGACGCGTGGCGATGTTGCCGGGGCGGTGGCTGATCTTGGCGTGGCGGCCTATGTGCGCCGGATCGAGCCGGCCGAATGGGGCTTGATGGCCGAGGTCGCGGTGCAATTGGCCACATGGAAAGACCCGAAAACCGCCACCAAAGTCTGGCAACAGGTCCTGGCCTGCGAACTGCCGTCCAAACTGCGCCTGGACTGGCTGCAGGCAGCGGTGCCGGTGGCGCGCGAGGCGGCGGAATTCATGCAGGCCAACGACTGGGATCGCGAGGCGGCGATGATGGCGGTGGATGCCGCGGCGGCGCCGAAGTAGGCGTTTCTCCACTGGACCAGGGGCGGCGACCCGGGCTACCGCGGGTCATACCAACTTCCTCTCGGTTCTGAACGCTACACAAAGAACGCAAAGAGCGCGAAGTGACTGGATCACAGCCCTTGGCGGTCTTTGCGAACTTGGTGTAATAATCTGTTTTCCGGGCCTGTTGGTTCAGGCGGTGGTCAGATCTGTTCGATGATCTTGTCGGCGAGGCCGTATTCGATCGCTTCCTTGGCGTTGAGGTAGAAGTCGCGATCGGTGTCCTGGTTGATGCGTTCGATCGGCTGACCGGAGGCATCGGCGAGGATCTGGTTCAACTCGATGCGGAGTTTTTCCATTTCCTGGGCCTGAATGTGGATGTCGGTCGCCGGGCCGGTGAAGCGTCCCGAAATCAGCGGCTGGTGAATCAGCACGCGCGAGTGCGGGTAGAGGAAACGGCGGCCCTTGGGAGCGGAGGAGAGCAGGATCGAGCCCATCGATGCGGCCATGCCCGTGACGATCACGGTGATGGGCGAGGTGATGAGCTTGATCGTGTCATAGACCGCCATGCCCGCGGTGACGGAGCCACCAGGACTGTTGAGATAGAAAATGATTTCTTTGCCCGGATCGACCGCTTCGAGATAGAGCAGTTTTTCCGTCAGTTCCTTGGCGGACGCGTCGGTGACGGCGCCCCAGAGGAAGATTTTCCGCTGATCGAGAAAACGCTTCTGGATCAGAGCGGAGATGGGCGCGACGCCCTTGCCGGTCGCGGTGACTTCATCGTCGTCATCCTCATCGTCGTCGAGACGCGGGGTGGGTTCATTGAGTCCGGGCTGAAGATTGGAAAAATGCATGAGAGGGCAAACCGTGGGTGGGCTCGGGGAATTTGGCAAGCGATGGAAACGGTTGGGAGTGGGCGGAACGACACGGATGAGGCCGAGCGGGAGCTCGGCGTTCCCAGGAAGCCCTAAAGTTTAGCCCCGGATGCGACGTCGTAGAATGGCAACCCCCCGTTCCATGAAAACGTTACCCATGTCTCTTCTCTTCGCCGCCGGACTTGTGCTGTCCGGAAGGGCTGCCGATTCAGTGACTGTCAACGCCAGCAGCGCGGTGCGTGTTGCCTGGGTGGAATCCGCGCTGACTGCGGGCGCCGGCGCCGCCGACGGTTCGGCGCTGCAGTCCACGTTTGCACCGGTTTTCCGGCGCACGCTGGAAGGAGTCTACGGCGCGCAAACCGCGGTCGAGTTCCTGCCCATGTCGGCCTCGCGGGCCGCGACCCGGCTGCTCTATGGCGAAGTTGACGCGGTGCTGCAGTTTTCCCCGCGGCTGTCCCGGCGCATCCAGCAGGCCGGCTCGCACGTATTGCGCGCGGAATCGGTGACCGAGCCCGGCACGTTTGTGGCCTTTCTGGTGCTGCCCGAGGCGCAGGCGGAATTGCGTGGGCTTCTAGCCAACGCGTTTTCCGTCACGATCAATCACTTCGATGTGCGGCGCACGTTGCATGATGTCGCGCCCGATACCGAGCTCGCCGGCTGGTGAGACCGTCGGCTGTCGGTCGCGTGGTGCGGTCGGCGGTCAACGTTGCAGGTCAAAAGCCGCCGCAGCGCCCGGTTATCGTCTTGGCCTGACCGGGCCCGACGGCTACGGCTTGCCCCGCTTTCGCCCTCCTCATGTCCGATACCCCTGTTCCTGCGGTGGCGCCCGGGTGCGCCGTGTTTGATTGGTTTAACGCTTCGCGTGGTCGCGATGGTGCCGTGGGTGGTGCCGTAACGGAGGGCCGGGCATGACGCCGCTCGAAACGAGTGCGACGGTGCCGGTGGCCGGCCCGCTGCTGGCGCTGGGCGTCGGCGTGGCGGTCGTGGTGCTGGCGATCGCGAAGTGGCGGGTGCATCCGTTTTTTGCGCTGATGGGGGCGGCGGTCACGGTGGGGCTGGTGACCGCGTGGGGCGGTTGGTCGGAGCTGACTCCGCTGGCGGCGGTGGGCAATGCGACCGCGGCGCTCGGGCGCTCGGCGGGCGGCATTGCGGTGATCATCGCGATGGCGGCGGTGATCGGCGAATGCCTCACGGTGAGCGGTGGCGCCGAGCGGGTGGTCAATGCGTTGCTGGGCTGGTGGGGCGAAAAACGGGCCGGGTTGGCGCTGGCGTTGGCCGGACTGGTGCTGGCGATTCCGGTGTTTTTCGACACGGTGTTTCTGCTGTTGCTGCCGCTCGCGCGCATGCTGGCGACACGCACGGGCAAGGATTACCTGTTTTATGTCATGGCCCTGTGCGCGGGGGCGGCGATCGCTCACAGCACGGTGCCGCCGACACCGGGACCGCTGCTGGTGGCGGAAGAACTGGGGTTGAGCATGGCGGCGGCGATCGGCGGCGGGCTGGCCTGTGCGATCGTGCCGACGGCGATCGCGCTGCTGGTGGCGCGACGGGTCAATGCGCGGGTGGCGGTGCCGCCGCCGGAAATGTCGTCGGCCGCGACCGGCGCGAACGCGGGGGCGTTGCCCGGATTGCTGATTTCCCTGCTGCCGGTGATCCTGCCGCTGGCCTTGATCGGCGGGGCGTCGGTCTGGGGATTGGCGGCCGGAGGCGCGGTGCCGGAGGCAGTGCAGTTTTTGGGCGAAAAACACGTCGCCTTGGCGGTGGGCACGCTGGCGGCGCTGCTGTTGGTGCGAAGCAGCCCACGCGGGCAGGGGGATTCGTTGTCGGCGCTGTTGGGCCGATCACTGGAGTTGGCCGGCCCGATCATTCTCATCACGGCAGCGGGCGGCGCCTTTGGCGCGATGTTGCGCGAAGCTGGAATCGGCGAAGCGGTGACGGCGCTGGCCGGCGGTCGCGCCTTGAACTTCGTGCTGCTCGGCTGGCTGCTGGCGGCGGTGGTGCGGGTCGCACAGGGATCGGCCACGGTGGCGATGATCACGGCCACGGGCATGCTGACGGCGGCGGCCGGCGAAACAGGCTGGGGCGTGAATCCGTTATTCGTCTTCCTCGCCATCGGCTACGGCAGTCTGGTGCTGTCGTGGGCCAACGATTCGGGCTTCTGGCTGGTGAGTCGCATGTGCGGCTGGGACGAACGCACGACGTTCCGGAGCTGGACGGTGGTGCTCTCCACCTTGTCTCTGGCCGGACTGGTGCAGGTTTACCTGCTGTCGTTGGTTTTCTGATACCGGCGAAATCCCCTGACGTGGGTGTTTCGCACCGGCTCGCCAGTGGGAGGCGGCAGGTAGGATTTTTTCTTAAAGCGACAGTTTCCCAAAAATTGCGGATCGACCGTCTGGCCGGACGATCCGTATTCAAAATCTTACTACTTATGTTCACGGAGCGTTTCTGGGTGTTCGGTGGCGTGATGCTGGCGGCTTGCCTTAATCTGGCGGCTGATCCGGTCACGGTGGTTTTCACTTCCGATCAGGTCGGACTTTTCCGCATCAGCGGCACGGTCGCGGGCAAGACGATCCAGCATTATGAGGAAAGCACCGATACGGTGGAAGGTGACGTTGAAGTGGTCTTCGACGACCTGCGCAATCCGACGTCGGTGCGGATTCTCACTTCGCGCATCGCGAGTTCGAACAGCACGCCTTACGACTGGGGCAGCTACGTGACGCCGATCGCCTACAACGGCAAAGACTACCGCCTCAATCTGGGCGTGTGGGGCAACGGCGATCTGCGCAGTGGCAACATCGCAGTGAGCGGCGGCAATGGCGTGTTTTCGTTTCCGACCACGGCGATTGAGTTTGTCACCAATACGCTGCGATTGGACTACGGCCCGCCGACGGTCAGCAATCCGCCGGATGATTATCCGCCGCGTGGTTACACGATCGAACCGGGCTACCTCACGGTAAATGCCGGCGAGGCGGCGCAATTGCGGCAGACCGCTGAGCAATTGGAACTCACGTTGCCGCTGCGGCTGCCGTTTCCCACCGTCGAGCTCTACGACGGATTTCTGAAGGGCAACATTACCATCAGCGGTCCGCTCACGCTCACCGCCCAGGTCGCGCCGGTGATTTATGCGCATCCGCAGGCGCAGACGATACACAAGGGCGGCAGTGTGACCTTTGTCGCCGATGTCGTGGGGTTTC
>CBINJL010000314.1:0-4630 GCA_966250925.1 uncultured Opitutus sp.
TGGTGTGGATGTTCTCCGCGACCGGAAACGTGCGGGTTTCGCCCGAAGTGCCGCGAGTCACGATGACCGAGAGCTCGCATTTGAAATCGATGAACTTCTCCACCACTGCCCGCTGCTGGGCAAAGGCTTTGGCCGCCGCCTGCACCTCGGCGTCGGAGGTGACCTTCATCTGCCCCTTGCCGTCGTAGCCGAAATCGGCGGTCTTCACCACGCAGGGCAGGCCGATCTTTTTGATCGCGGCCGCGAGATCCTCGCCTGCCTCGACTTCGGCGAACAGCACGTGCGGGAAGCCGTTTTTCCGCAGCCATTTTTTCTCCCGCATGCGGTTCTGACAGACTTCCAACACTTCCCAATGCGGGCGCAGCGGCACGAGCTGCTCGATCGCCCACAACGGCTCGACCGGGACGTTTTCGAATTCGTAGGTCACCGCCGCACACCCGCGGGCGAAGTCCTGCAAACGATCCACCCGCTTGTAGGGCGAATTGAACTCCCGCGTCGCCACCTCACCCGCCGGACAATCCTCCTGCGGTTCATAAACGTGCAACCGGTAGCCCATACGGGTCGCCGCGTGGGCGAGCATGCGGCCGAGCTGGCCGCCGCCGAGAACGCCAAGGGTGCTGCCGGGAGGAATCATCGGAAACGCTGAAAACGCAAAACGGTCAGCGCGGGAAGGGAAAACCGTCAGTCGCCCAAAATCCCCGTCCTCCGCAGCGGTTTAGCGGGCCGCTCAAAGGTCCGGCAATTGCGCCTGCAAAACCGTTTCCGTCTGCTGGGTGCGGAATCCGTCGAGCGCCCGCTTGATCCGCTTGTTGCCCGTCGCGCCGAGCATCGCCGCCGCGAACAAGGCCGCATTTTTGGCCCCGGCCTTGCCGATGGCAAACGTCGCCACCGGCACGCCACCCGGCATCTGCACGATCGACAGCAGTGAATCCTGCCCGCGCAGCGTGCGCGACTCCACCGGCACGCCAAGCACCGGCAGCGGCGTGAGCGCCGCCGTCATGCCCGGCAGATGGGCCGCACCACCCGCGCCGGCGATGATCACCTTCAGCCCGCGCTCCTCCGCCGTGCGCGCGTAGTCATACATCTTGTCCGGCGTGCGATGCGCGCTCACCACATGCTTTTCAAACGGCACGCCGAGATCGGCGAGCATCTGCGCGGCATGCAGCATCGTGTCCCAATCGGACGTGCTGCCCATGATGATTCCAACCAGTGGCTTGGCCATGGCCCAGCATTCAGCGATTCAGCGCGGCGCTGTCAGCCCTTAATATATCTCGCCTTCGCGGGAGCCTTCATGCCGTCGCCGGACGCCAGCCCAGCAGACGGGCCGGCAACAACACCAGCGCCTGCACAAAGCGCAACACCCCCGTCACCACGATACCGACCAGGCGAAACGGCAACAGCGCCAGCCACACCAGCGGATAAGCCAGCAAGGCCAACAGCGCGATCGGCCAACACAGGACAAAAAGGAAGCACCAGAGCAGAAAGGAGAGGAATCCGGACATGGTTGGGAATTGGGTTAAGGGGTGAAGGCGCCACGCCCGGCTCAGATCAACGATACGCCCTTGGGCACGTGCACCACGGTCGTGCCGGCGATCTTGTCGTGCCAGGACTGACGTTCGGGATCGAACGCCACCCAGACAAATCCGAGGCCGAGCACGAACAGGGAAAGAAACGCCCCCAGACCACGCACAATCGCGACCGACCAATCGACCGGCTTGTCATCGACTCGCACGACTTTGAGTCCGAGCACGATGCCGCCGATGGTGGTGCCCTTCAGGCCCCACATCACAATGAAGTAGATCGCCGCCAGGAGCGGAAAATAATCGCTCGGTTCAAACGCCCGGCTGTCGGCAAAGTTCAATACGATCGCGAGCAGAATGACGTCGATCAACGTCGCCCCCAAGCGCGCCCAAAATCCCGCTCGCGGCAACGTCGACGGCTGCGCCATCGGGTCCGTCCGCGGCGGCACCGGCGGCGGCGTGGTGATCGGCGGCGGGGTCTGGACCGCGTCATCTGTCTCCGCCATTGCCGGCGGTTCCGTCGCGACCGCCGCAGCTTCCGCAGACCGCGCGGGCGGTGGCGGCACAGCTGCAGTCGCGACAGCCGGCTTGGTCCGGTTGCGATCTGACTGCATGCCCAGAATCAGGGTGTAAATCACGATACCGGTGCCGAGCACGCCGGAGAGTTTTTGGAAGGCGAAACCGAGCACCGGCACCAAGTAGATCGCCGTGGTGATGAGCCCGCCGAGCAACACCGCCACCACCGGCACCATGTTCTCCGGCGTGCGGGTGAATCGCCGCCCCAGCCAGGCCAGGAACACGGCTTTGCCGAAGATGCCCACGAAGAACATCACGATGCCGAGCAGCAACCCGCCCACGATCGTGAACGACAGGACGATGAAGGCCAGCGGGGCGATGAAAATGGTCAGCAACGCCGTCACCACGGACATGCCCGGACGCGTTTCCATCGTGCGGACGCACTTCACGACCGGTCGAGGCAGGATCAACGCGAGGAAGGCATAGATCAGCAGCGCCGTGCCGGCCAGCATCCAGGCCCAGCCCAGATCTTCGTGAAACCATAACGGCCGGCCGAGCAGCAGACAGTGGCGAACCCACGCCTTGAGCCAATCCATCGAAATGTCGGCGTTGCCAAAGATCGGGATGTTCTGCACCGCGCCATCGATGCGCGCTCCCGGCGCGCGATCCACCACCCCGCCGACGGCGACGATGTCCCCGCGCACATGCGCTTCCGGTCCGAGCTGCACCCGACCGAGCACCGCCACGACTTCGTGGTTCACTTCACCGTTGATGACCACGTCGCCCAGCACCGCCACCGCCGCGTTGCCAACCCGACCGTTGACGGTGACATCGCCCATGACTGCGACCGCATCGTGATCCACGTCGCCATCGACGACCACGTCGCCCATGACCGCGACCGCTTCCGAAGCCCGTTCGTCGGCCGCCAACAACACATCGCTGCCAACGGAAACCTTTTCGCCGGTGTAGCGCCGTTCCACGCGGGACGACGACTCGGTTTCGACGGATTCCGGCTCCGGCTGCGCCGCCTCGGCCGATTCGGCTTCCACTGCGGTCGGTGCCGACGGCAGTGCCGGCGGATCGTCCGGGGTTTCCTGAGCTGCCAGCGGAAGCGTGGCCGACAGCCCCAGCGCCACGGCGGCGCCGATCAAAAAGCTGAGGTTTCGAATCAATTTCATTTTGGTAAAGGAGAGGAAAAGAGAGGACGCTGCGCTTCGGGGCTCAGCGTTGCGGTTGCCACAGCACCCGATAGGCGGTCGCGCCCAGCGCCAGCATCAGCGCGTAAGCCGCGCCGACGACGCCGAGCGCGAGGTAGAGCCATTGGGTGGAAATCGTCGGCAGGAAGTCGTCGACCAGGCCCCACAACGCCGCCCCGGCCGTGCGCAGCGTGGCGGCGGCATCGCGGGCCGGGCGCAGCAAGTTGTCGATCGTCTCGGTCCCGACGACGCCCGCGAGCTGCATCGAACCGAGCAACGCCGCGGCGACCAGCGCCAGACCGAGCACCACAAACGCGGTGCGCACCGGCGCCGGCCAGTAGGCGAAACTCTTCTGCCACCACGGCAACGCCTGGCGACGCGCGATCTCGCCCAGCACGCGGGCTTCGAGGCTGAACGGCGCGCGCCGCGACGGCTGTTCACGGAGAACGGCGTGAATCTTCTGCTCAAGTTGTTCGGGAGTGAGGCGGGCCATGGCGTTTTAGATTTCAGCGCTGAGGGTTTCATGCGAGGTGCCGCTGCGCATCAGAATCTGCGCGAGCGCGGCGCGGCCGCGGAGGATATCGGTTTTCACCTTGGACAAGGACACGCCAAGCCGGCGGGCAATCTCGTCGTAAGGTTCGTCTTCAAAATGGAATAGCACCAGCGGGACGCGCTGATGGTCGGGCAACTGTTCCAGCGCCGTTTCCACCCAGGCGCGGCGGTCGGACTGGTTGAGCGCGCCCAGAAAATCACTGTCGGCATCAGCAAACTCCACCGGCTCCTCATCGCCGCCGTCGTCGTCGCGACGCACGAGATCGGAAAAGAAACGCCAGCGTTTGCGGTAGCGTTGCAGGTGGTTGATCGAAAGGTTGGTCGTCACGGTCTTGAGCCAGCCGCCCGCGGTCGGGCTGGTGCCCAGATCGTCAAATCGTTCGTAGGCCTGAAGGAAGACCTCCTGAGAAATGTCCTCTGCCTGCGCCTCATTGCCCAAGAGGCGCACCGCGGTGGAATAAACCATGTCTTGGTAGTTGCGCATAAACGTCGTGAAATCGGGCGGGGTCATGTTCCCCGTGGGTTCTGATTGCACTGGCTTGTCATCGTTCATGCCGAGAACACTGCACCGGTGGCGCAAGTTGCAGAAAGTTACGCCAAGACGACGTTTCCCGACGAGCGGAAAACAAATCTTTCATTAGCAGACGGTTAACGGCGTCTGAAATCCCGCACCGCCGCGACCGCGCAGCGCGCCGAATCACTCCATCAGCGAACGCCAGCGCGCGAACTGCACGCCGGCTTCCTCCGCCGCGAGCCGCAGAGTCTGATCGTCGATGCCGATGGCTTCGCGCAGCTCGGGCGTGTCCTCCCATTCATCCTTTTCCCCCGGCAGCCCGAATCCGGCAT
>CBINJL010000315.1:0-4629 GCA_966250925.1 uncultured Opitutus sp.
CGCCGGCATCAAACCAGCGCAACCACAGTTCATAATCCTCGGGAAAAGATCCGTCAGCGTATCCACCAAACTGTGACGCCACTTCGCGACGAAACATCACGCTCGGATGCGCCAATGGTGATTCGACGAAACGCGCCAGTCGCATCTGTTCGGGGGTTTGCAATCCGTTCAGCCAATCAACATGCGCAGCGTAACCCGCCTGTCGGGCGCGATCGCCACCAAATGCCACCCCGCAGCCCACCAGTCCGAGTGCCGGGTCGCGTTGCAACCACGCGACCTGCCTCGCCAGACGCTCCGGGTGCATGACATCGTCCGCATCCATGCGCGCTATAAACCTCCCGCGCGCCGCCTCCCGCCCCGTTTCCAACGCGGCCACGATGCCGCGACCGGTATTCGGCATCACCACCACCCGCGCATCTCGACGCGCCCAGATCGTCAGCAACGCGCGTGTGTCGTCGGTCGACCCATCGTCGACTGCCACCACCTCCCAGTCGGCCCAGGACTGTGCCGCGATTGATGTCAGCGCACGTTCGAGCGTCTGCGCGCCGTTGCGCACCGGCAGCAGGACGGATACCGATGGCAACATCTTCGCCGGCCCCGCCGCCGTGCTCACAGTGTCTGCCGAAATTTTTCCAGCTTCGGCGCGATCACCATCTGACAATACCCGGCCCGCGGATTACGCGCGTAGTAATCATCGTGATACGTCTCGGCTGGATAAAACGTGTCGAGCGGAGCCAGTTCCGTCACCACCCGCCCATCCCAAGCGGCATCAGCTTGGGCCCGCGAAGTCTCGGCGGCGGCCCGCTGGGTTTCGTCCGCATAAAAAATCGCCGACCGATACTGTGTGCCCACATCGGCCCCCTGCCGGTTGAGCGAGGTCGGATCGTGCATTTTCCAGAACAGTTCCAGCAGCCGTTCGAGACTCACCTGCGTCGGATCAAATTCCACCCGCACCACCTCGGCGTGCCCGGTGTCCCCGGAGCACACCGCCTCGTAGGATGGGTTTTCCGTATCCCCGCCGGCGTATCCACTTTTCACCGACACGACGCCGGGCACCATGGCGTAGGCCGCTTCGAGACACCAAAAACACCCACCGCCCACCACGATCGATTTTGTCTGCCGGGATTCTGTCATGGGGAAATCGTTCGGCCACCGGACGTGCGGCGTCAACCGACGGATTGCAATTCGTCATCCCGCCGAAAACACAAACGCCGCCCGGATTCCCGGGCGGCGTCGGTCACAAGATTGCAAACGAAACAAGATCAGGCCTGCACCGGCACGAGAGCCGCCTGACGCTCCTTGAGCTTACGACGCAGCACCATGGCGCAGACAAAGATCGCGGCGATGATCGCTGCGGTCGTGCGCGGCTCCGGCACCGGCGTCACATACGGCGCCACCACGATCTGGGAAAAGCCCCAGTCGTTAAAAGAGGCTCCAAGCGCAGGCCCAGCAGAAGTATTCAGCAGATTGCTGTAATCAGTCACACCGTAAGTTGAATAGGCTCCTCCCAACGTGAACCCATCGCTCTCTGCGTTGCTGTAACTGGCAGTAGCCAATCCAACACTGTTAGTGTTGGTCGCAGTTCTTAATACCATCGCATATGATTTCGTCGGATCAGTCGTGAGCCCCATGTTAAACTGCCAGTCGTAAGTCAGCACCCCACCGCCAAGCCCGCCGAGCGACTGAAACGTCCATTCGCTCGACATCGCATTACCGGAAGAAGGAAGGATAAACGTTCCTTCCATGATCGGCGCCGCTCCCACCGCCCGGTTCGTGGTCGCATTCCATTCCGTAAAATAGTAATCCAGCGTCACTGGCAGCGTGCTGTAAGCCGAGGCCGCGAACCGATAGGTCAGTGATTCAATCGCTGTAATCTGGGAGAACGTCTGAGAATATCCTACGTTTCCGTTCAGCGTGTATACGCCGCCCGCCCAGTCTGAAATCGTTTCGTAAGTAACCAACTGGGCGCTCGCCTTGGACGAGATCCCGCAAAAGCCGACGATAGCGGCGAGGAGTAGGGCAACCTTGTGGTGCTTCATGGCAGTAGGGTTATTTCCTTATCAGGCGGCCGGGTCAAATCCACAGAAGGAACCGAGCCGGTGAAAAATTACGTAGCAGAACGTGAATGACATTAATGGTTTACCGTCGCGACCGCCTCGGGCGAGGCGACCAGCACCCGGTGGATTTCTGTTTGCAGTCGAGGTAGATCCCAGTCGCCAAACACCGCAAACGAGAGCAATTGCCCCGGCTGGTGCCGGCGGCCCGCACTGACTTCCTCCCACCGGCTCCGCAGATTGCGCCACCAGCCTTGATAGGCCACCTGCTGCATGCGTTCACTCCGGCTTGGGTCCCAGACGACGAAGGCCACCAGCATCGATTCATCCGCCCGCCGGAACCGATACACTTCAAACGGCAGCTCCAATCCCCGCCATGTCACCGTCATCGTGCCGCAACTTTCCTCCAGTTCGCAGCCCGCGTAAGGCAGACAAACCGTCGGGTTGTGCTGAAACGGAATCGTGCGCGCAAACTGCCCTTCCCGCCATTCCACGTAATAGACCCACACCGGGTCGTCACCGATCAGCCAGGTGCCACCGGCATAGGCGTCAGGACGCAGCATCTCACGGGCGGAATCGGTCAACTCCTGCGCCTTGTAACTCCAGGCATTCAACGGCAACCCGACGGTCCAGCGTGCATGCGCTGGGCCGCTGTCACGCACCAGACGGCCTTCGGCGCGATACCACCACTCCACCGTCGCCACCACGACGGCAAGTCCCACCACCAACATGACGCTCAATCGCCGCCAGGCGCGCCCGTTCACGGCGTTGGCCGCCGTAAGCTCGTGCCCAGGCTGCCCCCGCATTGCCGCCGTTTCGCCGCCCCCACCGGCGACCACCTGCCCACGTTCGGCCTTCTTCGTTCGCGGACGCCAGAGCTGGGCCATCATTGCCACCAGCGCCAACGTGAAGCACAACGCCACCCAACCCGCGGGATCGTGAACCGTATCCAAAAAATCAGGACCGCGTGTCGCCGCCCAGGCCAGGGTCAGCACCCGCCCCAGGTTGCCCAGTAACGCCGCCAGCAACGCCAACGCCAGCAGCGCCAGCCGACGACTCCAGCGGAGGCGCAGCCATTCACCGAGAAACAACGCCGCCAACACCGCCGCCTGCAGCGAACGGATGCCCCCGCAGGCCTCGTCCACTCCGACCCAGCCGCCGCCAAGCTGCAGGCTCGTGCCGGACGCCAGCGCCGGCCGCCCCACCAGATTGCTCACTTCCGCCACCAGCGCAGCAATGCCTTCACGCAGGGGCATGATGGCAACAGTCTGGATCGTCGATGGCCACGGCACCGCTGCGAGCAACAGCAGCATCGGACCGCCGACCCACCGCACGCCGCGCCACCCCGCCGCCGCATAAAACACCAGCAGCGTCGCGCCGACGCCGATCAGCAGATGCGCGAGGAGCGGCAGCGCCCACAACGGGAACGGGCCCAGAAACAGCAACGCAACCGCCTCCGCCAGCAACGCCGCGCCCAGCCCCCACCGCACCCAGCCTCCCGGTGCATGCGACCAGGTGAACACCGGACGCTCCGGCCACCGTTCCCACCAGAGATAAGCCATCAGCAGCGGCGCCGCCCAACCATGCCCGAGATCGGGCGCGAGATCCCACGCTTTGGCCAGCGGCAACAGGGCCACCACGGCGCCGCCGACCGCCACCAGCAGCCAAATCCAACGCCAGTCCGTCGGCGCCACCACCTTTGCCTGTCCGTTCATCGGGCGTGCAACATTGATGGACGATCAGCGACTGCCGCCGGAGTTGGGATGATCCGCGGCTTCGGTGCCACCGCTCCGGCTGGTCCGGGCGGCATCACGGGCCGCTTCGACGCGTTCCCGCACTTCCTGCCGCAATCCTCGGCTCGCCAGTTGCGGCGCGTCCTTGAGCAACTGCTGCTCCTCCTTCATGAAACGCACATTCTCAGTCCGAGCGAGGGCCGCCTGCATGTCGGCCTGTTGTCCGGCGGCGGCGTAAACGTAGGCCAGATAAGGCGCCCGCGCCGCATAATCGCGTAATGCCGACGGCATTTGTTCCACTACGCGGATGGCCTCGTCCGGCCGATCCGCCAGCGCCAGCGCGAAGGCGTAACTGGTCGCGTAGTGCGGATTGTCCGGCTCCCCATAGTAAAGTTTTTCCACCGATTCCTTGGCCCGGTTCCAGGTGCGGTCGCGCTCCAGCAGCATGCTAAGCAGCGCCGCATCGTGCTCGAACCGCGGCACATCCTGATTCTCCCGGCGCATGCGATTCATGACATCGAGCATGCCCGCCGCGTTGTCAGTGCTACGGTATTCATTGTAAAGTGCCTGAAAGGCCCAGCTTTGATCGGGAAAACTTTGCAACACCTGCCAAAGCGTTTCGCGCGTTTCGTTGTCCCAGCCCCATACGCCGGCGAGACGGATCAACGCCCGCAGATCCACCATGCGGGCCGCAGCCGCGCGCAGAGCCTCGTTCCACATGTCGCGGCGCAAGCCCGGATTATCCCGCTCCGCCACCAGACGCGTCGCCATTGCGAGTCGCACGGTCGGCTGCGACACCGCCCCCCAGGCGCCTGCTTCGAGCAATTCGCCCAGCCGATCCC
>CBINJL010000316.1:0-4601 GCA_966250925.1 uncultured Opitutus sp.
AGACGCTTGAGCGGGTGTGGTTGCGCGTGCAGACGTTTCAGAGCAAATCTCCCCCAAAGATCGTGCTGCGCACGCGCCCGGAGCAACTCCTCCAGTTGTTGCGCGATCACGGCACCATGGCGCCGGCTGAGCTGTGGGAAGCGCTCGGTGTGTCCAAGCAAGGGGCGCTGGATCTCCTGCGTCCGCTGATTGCGGCCGGTTTGGTGGAAAAGATCGGCAACAAAAAAACGGGCCGCTACGCCCTCAGTTCACCCTGAACCTAAATTCCGCAGTTTAACCGCAGAGGCCACGGAGATCACAGAGTAAGATACTGCCAAACCCACCTCATCTCGGATTCACCCGTTGGGTAAGCACCTGCGCAGTTGTTGCATCTCCTTACCGCCTTTCTTTGCGCGCTTTGCGTTCTCTGCGTTAAATATTAACTGCGAAATTTAGGATGAACGAAGCTCAGACGCATGCCGAGCAGGTCGATTCCGCCCTGCGCGCACGCTTCGTCTGGCCAAACTGAACAACCCGCGCGCGCGGATGCCGCGGCTGGCTCGCGAACGCAAAGACCGGTGCTACGGCTGGCCGGCGTTGAGGGCGGCGAGCCAGTCGGCGCAGCGGGCGGTCCAGCCTTGGAGGCGGCCCTGGCCGACGGCGAGGGCGTAGCCGTGTCCGCCATACGGATACAGGTGCATTTCGGCGGGCACGCCGTGGGCGATCAGGGCGCGGTAGAAACGCAGGCTGTTTTCCACCGGCACGGCCTGGTCGTCACCACTGTGGAGGAGAAACGTCGGCGGAGTCTCGGCCGTGACCTGGAGTTCGTTGGAATAGAAATCCACCTGCTCCTGCGACGGGGTTTCGCCGAGGAGATTGCGCCGGCTGCCGCCGTGGCTGACGCGCTCGTCGAGACTCACGACCGGATAGATCAAAATGGCAAAGTCGGGCCGGCTGCTGAGACGATCAATCGGATCGGTGGCGGCGGGATCGCCCGCATCGAAATGAGTCGCGGACGTGGACGCGAGATGACCGCCGGCGGAAAAGCCCATGATGCCCACCTTGGCCGGATCAATGCCCCAGTCGGTGGCGTGGGCGCGGGTCAGGCGAATCGCGCGCTGGGCGTCGAGCAGCGGCGACAGCCACGGTTGCTCGTTCGACGCGTCTTCGGGCAGGCGGTATTTCAGGACTACGGCGGTGACGCCGATGCTGTTGAGCCAGTTGGCGGTGTCGGTGCCTTCCCAATCGTAGGCGAGTCCGCCGTAGCCGCCGCCGGGACACACCACCACGGCCTGGCCGGTGGCGGCGGAGCGCGACGGATGGCGCACTTCAATCGTGGGCGTCTGCACCTGGTAATACCATTGGATGCCGCGACGGTCTTCCTGCTTCTCGGTCAGATCGGAAGCGCGGTGATTGGGCGGAGTGCCTTCCCAGAGCGGGAGGATTTGCACGGTTTGGATCGGGGTGGAGGCGGCCATGGCGCAGGAGGTAAGGCAGGCGGCGAGGAGGCTGAGGTGGAGGAAGCGGGGCATGTCGGAAGGCGGATGTCGGATGTCGGAGGGCGGAAACTTGAAACCTGAAAATTGTGAGCGCGAGGGCGACGCCACTCATCCGATGAGTTTGGAGAGGCGGGTGCGGTATTTTTTGGACAGGGCAATGTTGGCTTCCATGCCGCCGGGCAGGTTTTGACTGCGCACCACGGGCAACTCGTGGCCGTGATCGCGGAGCCAGGTCATGGCTTCGAGGGCGAGCAGGTTGAGCAACGTGGCGCCGATGAAGGTGGAGGTCGGCCCCGCCTTCGCCGAGGCGTCGGCGGGCACGCCCGCCAGTTGGCCGTTGTTCATTTCCACGATGGCGTCGCCGCTGACTCCGTGATTATCGAGCACGTGGTCGCACACGGCATGGAGGTTTTGCCCGCCGGGATGGACGGTCTTGGCGGTGCTGCTCATGGCGACGGAGGTGAGGCCGACGACGGTGAGGCCCTTTTGTTTGGCGTAGAGCGCGACCTCGATGGGCGAGGCGTTCTTGCCGGAGTTGGAAATGACGATCACCACTTCGCCGGCGTGCAGGCCGTGGGTGTTGTCATAGCGCTCGGCGAGGCGGGTGCCGTAGCCGACAACGTTTTCCGAAAAGCCCATGCCGGGATCGAAGATGCCGCTCACCGGCATGAGTCCGCCGGCACGGCCGATGATCTCGCGGCCGATGATTTCGCTGTGGCCGCTGCCGAAAGTATGCAGCACGCCGCCGGCGGCGATCGATTGTCCGATCAGGGCGCCGACGGTGCGAAGGGTGGCGGCGTTGGTTTCACGGGCGCGCTGGAGGAGCGTGGTGGCGGTTTCGAAATACGAGTCAGCGGGGGAGTTGGACATGGAGGAATTCGGATTTGGGATTTCGGACCTCGAATGCGGCCTCACGCTTCCCAGCGGCCGTAAACGCCGCAGGGCAGGACTTTGCCGTCGGCCTGGATGGGCAAGCCGACTTCGCCGCCGTGAATGGTGCCGCCGAGGCCGCGGCCGTGGGCGAGCTCGGCCAGCAGATTGGTGATCACGGTGGGCGACAGGCGGGCGGTGTAGGCGTTGATGAGGAAAAACACCGGATCGTCGGACAACAGTTGCCCGCACTCGGTCAGCAGCTCCCAGAGGTGGGTTTCGAGTTTCCACATCTCGCCGCTGCTGCCGCGACCGTAGCTGGGCGGGTCCATGATGATGGCGTCGTAGCGCCGGCCGCGTCGGAGCTCGCGGCGCACAAACTTGAGGCAGTCGTCGACGATGAAACGGATGGGCGCGTCGGCCAGACCGCTGAGGGCGGCGTTTTCGCGGCACCACTTCACCATGCCTTCGGCGGCGTCGACGTGGCAGACCTGCGCACCCGCCTTGGCCGCCGCACAAGTGGCGCCGCCGGTGTAGCCGAAGAGGTTGAGCACGGAGACCTCGCGACCGCGGGCGGTGGCGGCGCGGATGCGGGCGGTGCACCATTCCCAGTTGACCGCCTGCTCGGGGAACAACCCGGTGTGTTTGAAGGAAGTGGGCGAGATCCGAAACCGTAGGCCCAGCGGCGCGTAGTCGAGGTGCCAGGAATCAGGTAATTTTGTGTGAAATTCCCACTGCCCGCCGCCCTTGTCGCTGCGGTGGTAGTAGCCGTCCCACTCCGTCCACTCGGGGCCGGCCCGCCGGGGCCAAATGACCTGTGGATCGGGTCTTACCAGTGTAAATCGGCCCCAACGCTCCAATTTCATGTCCATCCCGGCATCGAGGAGCTGGTAGTGTTGCCAGCCATTAGCGATTGCCAAACTAGGGGGAGATTGCACGGTGCTCATCGATTCCCGGGCAAACTGACAAACCGCTGGCCTCTGTAAACGAATCTTAGCCGCTGCGTCACCAGTCCGGGAACGCATTCTCGACAAACCAGTCAGGGACTTCTCCCTGATTTCTTCAAACTATGAACAAACAGCTCTTCAAAACGGCACTCGCGACTCTGGGTGCTCTGATCTTGGCCGTGGCCGCGGTGCGGGCCGATGTGGTCGTCACCAAGGACGGCGCTCGTCTCGTGGGCGCGATCAAGTCCATCGACGGCGGCAACGTGATCCTGAACACGTCCTACGCGGGCGACATCAAGATCAAGCAAGGCGAGGTTGAAAGCATTACCATGGAAGATCCGCTCGTGATCCGCCTCGAAGGCGGCACCACGATGGAAGGCACGGTCACCACGACCGCGTCCGGCCAGGTCGCCATCACCGGCAACGACGGCACGATCAACACTTCCGTCGACAAGATCGCCACCACCTGGGCGCCGGGTGGCACCGATCCGGCCATCGCCGCGCTGCAACGCAAGTGGGCTTACGAAGCCGCGGTCGACATTACCGGCAAGGCCGGCAACAAGGAGCAGCTCGGCACCGCCTTCTCCTTCCGCGCCACGCTCACCGGTTCCGAGGACAAGTTGCAGTTCTACACCGGCTACAACCGCCAGGAAACCGACGGCGACAAGTCCGCCGACCAGTTCAAGGCCGGCGTCGACTATGCCAACCAGATCCGCGGCAACCTCTCCTGGTATGTGCGCAACGAAGGCGGCTTCGACCGCATCAAGGACATCGAGCTCTACAACGTGTCCGCCGCCGGTCTCGGTTACGACTTCATCAGCAACCCCAAGCAGGTGCTGACGGGTCGCGCCGGTCTTTCCTTCCGCTATGAAGGTTACCGCAATCCGATCACTGAGGACGTGAAGAGCGCCGGTCTCGATCTGGGTCTCTACCACTCCTACCAGTGGGAGACGATGAAGATGACCAACGCGATCACCTTCGTCCCGGCCTTCGAAGACTTCGGCAACTACCGCGCCATGCATGAATCCTTCTTCGAGATGCCGCTCGCGGCCTCCAGCTGGAAAGTGCGCATCGGTTTGATGAACGACTACACCAGCCAGCCCGCGGCCGGTTTCGAGAAGCTCGACACGACCTACTTCACCCGCCTGGTGCTCAACTGGGACTGAGCGAGCGATCCGCGTCTTTCACGAAACCAATTTCTCTCGCGGCCCCGGACATCGTTCCGGGGCCGTTTTATTTCTCAACTTCACACGAAGAACGCAAAGATCGCGAAGCTCCTCAGCGGTCTTTGCGAACTTGGTGTGAT
>CBINJL010000317.1:0-4601 GCA_966250925.1 uncultured Opitutus sp.
GGTTCCTTTTTGAATGTCCACTCGCCCCAAGTCCACAATCCGAGGGTAACCTTACTTAATCTTTCTCCCCGAACACAGGATGGCTCGCCCCAAAACTCGTTCTCATTCTCGTCCTCGTTCTCGAAATTTCCCCAACTCGACGCCCAAAGCAGCAGTTTAACGCAATGATCGCGAAGGGCACAAAGGCCGCAAAGCCGCCCTCTCCGTCTTCCGACGCTCCGACTTCCGACCTTCAAGTTTCAAGTTTCAGGTTTCAGGTCTCCGCCCTCCGCTCTCCGCCTTCCGCCCTCCGTCCTCCGCCTTCCGCCCTCCGCCTTCCGACGCTCCACTCCGCCCTTTCCTTCGCCCCGGCATTGCCTTCGCTCACGGTCTGCATGTGCTCAGTCGCCATGCAACTGAACCGTATCCGGGCGCTCGCCGCCCTGCTTCTCATTCCTGCCGTCCACTTCCTGCCGGCCGAGGAAGTCGAATTGATCCCTGTCGCCTTCTCCGCCGACTACATGGACACCGCCGTGTCGCCGGCCGACGACTTCTTCCGCTACGCCAATGGCGGCTGGCTCGATTCGACCGAAATTCCCGCTGACAAATCCCGTTGGGGTGCCTTCGACACGCTGGCCGAAAACAACTGGCGCCGCATCCGCAATCTCCTCGAAGAAATCGCCGCCACCGATGCCGCCGCCGGCACCAACTTGCAAAAGGTGGCCGACTACTACCGCAGTGCGATGGACACCGCCGCCATCGACGCCGCCGGCATCGCTCCGCTGCAACCCGAGTTCGCCGCCATCGCCGCCATCGGCGACACCACCGACCTCGCCCGCTACCTCGCCGATGCCCATCGCAAGATCGGCACCGCCGTCTTCGGGGCCTACGTTTATGCCGATCAACGCGACAACAATTCCGTCATCTATCAAATGACCCAGGGCGGACTCAGCCTGCCGACGCGCGACTACTATTTCGACGAGCAATACGCCAAATACCTTCCGCTCTTCACCGCCCACATGGCGCGCATGTTCGAGCTCGCCGGCGTGCCCGCCGACCAGGCCGCGGCCGATGCCGCCACCGTGCTCGATCTCGAAACCAAACTGGCCGGATTTTCCAAGACGGTCGCCGCCATGCGCGATCCGATTGAAAACTATCACAAGATGACCTTCGCCGAGGCCGCCGCGGAAATGCCGCACTTTCCGTTGCCGACCTATCTCAAGACCTTCGGCGTGCCCGCCACCGAATCGCATCTCGACCTGCAGCAACCCGAGTTCTTCCGCGGTGTCAGCGACTTGCTCGACAGCGAATCGATCGACACCTGGAAAACCTACCTGCGCTGGCACGCCCTCACCGCCGCCGCCCCCTACCTGGCCCGCCCGTTCGAAGAGGAAAACTTTCGCTTCTTCTCCAGCGAACTCAGCGGCACGCCCGAACAGGAACCGCGCTGGCAACGCGCCGCCCGTCAGCTCGACGCCCACGTCGGTTTCGCTCTCGGCGAAATCTATGTCGCCAAGTATTTCCCGCCCGCCGTGCGTGATCGCCTCGAGGAAATGATCGGCATGATGCGCACCGTTCTGGAAGAGCGTATCCATAAACTGGATTGGATGAGCGAGGAGACCAAGACCAAGGCCCTCGAAAAACTCACCACCTTCCGCGTCGTCGTCGGCTACCCGCCGGAGTGGCGCGACTACGCCGGCCTCGAAGTCGTGCCCGACAGCTACTTCGCCAACGTGTTGCACGGCGCCGAATTTGAAACCGAGCGCAACCTCGCCAAATTGCCCAAGCCTTTCGACAAGGCCGAATGGCTCATGACCCCGCAACAGGTCAACGCCTACTACCAGCCCTCCGCCGGCCAGCTCATCTTCCTCGCCGGCATTCTGCAGCCGCCCTACTTCGATCCGGAAATGGACGACGCCGTCAACTACGGCGCCATCTGTGGCGTGATCGGCCACGAAATCACCCACGGCTTCGACGACAAGGGCCGCAATTACGACGCCCACGGCAACCTCAACGACTGGTGGACGGAAATCGACGCCACCGAGTTCACCGCCCGCGCGCAGAAGTTGGTTGACCAATACAGCGCCTACGAAGTGTTGCCCGGCGTGTTCGTGAACGGCGAACAGACCCTCGGCGAAAACATCGCCGACCTCGGCGGCGTCTCCATCGCCCTCGAAGCGCTCGATCGTTCGTTGGCCAACAAACGCGTCGGCCTGATCGACGGCCTCAGCCCGCGCCAACGCTTCTTCATCGCCTGGGCGCAAATGTGGCGCACGAAGTATCGCGACGACGCCCTCAAGCGCGCCGTCGCCTCCGGCGTGCACTCACCCGGCACGGTCCGCGCCATCGGCCCCCTGGTCAACGTGCCGGAGTTCTTCGAGACGTTCGACATTGAGGAAGGCGACCCCATGTGGCGCGCCCCCGACTCCCGCGCCAAGATCTGGTAACGCATTCAAGCAGGGCGGCCGGGAAAAATGATATCCCACCGCCCCTAAACTCGTTCTAGAGTTCAAGTTCGAAACCGAGGTTCAACGCCAAGACCGCAAAGCCCCGGCAGCCCCGCCTCTTTCTCTTTCTTCTTTATCTTAATCTTTCTCCCCGAACACGGGACGGCTCCCTCCCCGAATCCTTCTCGTTCTCATTCTCGTTCTCGAAATTTCCAAAATTCGAAGCCCAAAGCAGCAGTTTAACGCAAAGATCGCGAAGAGCGCAAAGGCCGCAAAGTAACCCCTGTAGGGGTCTGGCTCGCCAGACCCGTTCCATCCCCTCGCGCCGTCGCCACTCCTCCGCAACGGGCGTCGCAAGCAACGCCCCTACATTTCCCGCCTTCCGTCGCTCCCCTTTTCAGGTCTCAGGTTTCAGGTCTCCGCCTTCCGACGCTCCGCCCGCCGACTTCCGACGCTCCGCCCTCAGGACCGCCCCGCCTCTTTCTCTTTCTTCTTTATCTTAATCTTTCTCCCCGAACACAGGATGGTTCACCCCCAAAATGCGTTCCCGTTCTCCTGTTCGACGCCCAAAGCAGCAGTTTAACGCAAAGATCGCGAAGAGCGCAAAGGCCGCAAAGTAACCCCTGTAGGGGTCTGGCTCGCCAGACCCGTTCCATCCGCTCGCGCCGTCGCCACTCCACCGCCACGGGCGTCGCAAGCAACGCCCCTACATTTCCCGCCCCTCCGACTTCCGCTCTCCGTCCTCCGATTTCCGACTTCCGACTTCCAACGCTCCGCCCTCCGCTTTCCGACGCTCCGCCCTTCCGACCTTCAGACCTTTAGACCTTCCGACCTTTAGACTTTTAGACTTCCCCCCTTTCCGCCATCCCCAAAGCCATGCGTGAACCCACGTCGCGGGCGACCCGTTCCGATTTCTCTCGTTTGCCTTCCGAGCCGCCAGATGCCGTGGCGGCGTTCCGCGGTGACCTGCGCGCCGCCCTGCCGCTGCATCCCCTCGAAAAACTGCTGGTCGGCTGGACCGCCCTCGCCGTCTGCGCCTTGCCGTGGATGCTGGGCAGCACGCGCGGCTGGGCCCAAAGTATCGGCTTCGCGCTGGCCCTGGTCGCCTTCGTGATCGCGCTGCTGCCCCGCCACTACTCCGGCGACCTCACCCGGGGCGGCGAACGCTTTACCCTGCATCCCTGGCGGAAACTCGTGCGCTGGCCGCTGTTTTGGATCGGGCTCGTCTTCCTGACCTACGTGCTGATCCAGGTCCTCAATCCGGCATGGGAGTTCGTGGACAAAGGCAAGGTCTGGTCCATGCGCAGAATCGATCACGTCGCGTGGCTGCCCACCGGCATGACCACGCCGTTTCACCGTATGAACGGGTGGCGTCAGTTGATGATCTGGGCAACGCCCTTCCTGCTCGCCTGCGCCCTGTGGATCGGCCTCACCCGCCGCCGGGCCGTCATCACCCTGCTCACTACCATCGTGGCCAACGCCGCCGTCCTCGCGGTCATCGGCATCGTCGCCCGCTACACCGCTCCGACCAAAATTCTTTGGCTGGTCGATGGTATTCGTGACTATTGCTTCTCGTCGTTCATCTACAAGAACCACGCCGGCAGTTTCTTCGCCCTCGCCGTTGGTCTCGCCCTCGCCCTGGCGGTGTATCACCACGGTCAGGCCGCCCGCCACCTGCGGCGCAGCAGCCCCTCGGGCCTGTTCGTATTCATGGCCCTGATACTCTTGATCGCGGTGCTGCTCACCTATTCGCGGGCATCCATTCTCATCGTCGGCGTCTTTCTCGTGCTGGCTCTGGTCATCGGCGGCCTGCGTGTCATCAGTCGCGGCACCGCCCGCCAGGCGCCGCTGGTCATCGCGGTATTTTGCCTCGGTTTCGTCGGGTTCGCCGTTGTTGGCAGCAAGCTGGTCAATTCCGAACGCACCCTCGACCGCATCCGCAACCTGACCAACACCGAGCGGGTCGACTCCTCCGTGCTCACCCGCAGCGTCGCCTGGGAAGTCGGCTACGACATGGCCTCCGAGCATCCCGCCTACGGCTGGGGCGCGGGCGGATTTCGTTACCTGTTTCCCCGCTATCAAATGACGCGTCCCGAGATCACGTGGCGGGATCAGAAAAACCAACGCGGCTTCATGTTCTGGGAACACGCCCACAACGATTACCTGCAGTTGCTG
>CBINJL010000318.1:0-4590 GCA_966250925.1 uncultured Opitutus sp.
ACGGCGCCCGCGGCATGCCCGGCACCGGCGATCCCGGCTACAAGGTGAAGGCCGAGTTCAACGACAAACACCACGCCCGCGGCGTCATCTCCATGGCCCGCGCCGCCCATCCCGACAGCGCCGGCTGCCAGTTCTTCATCTGCCACGGTGAGGCCGGTTTCCTCGACCGCCAATACACCGCCTTCGGTCAACTCACCGCCGGCGACAGCGTGCTGGAACAGATCGCCACCGTCCCGACCAAGCACGGCGGCGGCGGCGAAAAGAGCACGCCCATCGACCGCGTTGAGGTGAAGAGCATCAAGATCCTCGCCGCCTGAGCGGCCGCGTTTCGCTTCCCGTTTTCGTTCACCGAAAACCCCGGCCACTCCGGCCGGGGTTTTCTTGTGTCCGAATTTTGGATACAAACGATCCGGTCCGTCTTCACGGCGAACCGACCTGCAGGCGCATCGGCGGGCCTTGGCGCGGCGAATCCTTTTCCGCCAGATCCTCCGGCCAGGGGATGTCCATCTCGGCGGCGAGGGCGCGCAGGATACGGCGGCGCGCGGGCGGCGGGTGCTGCACCAGCAGGCGGGTGATCTGCTCCGCCGTCGCCTTGTCGCCAAACCGCCACCGCATCACCGCCAGCGCCATCAGGATCTCCTGCTTCTGCCGATGGGTGCCGACCCGCTGCTGCACGAGGTTGGCGTTGGCCAGCGAAGGCTCCGCAGCGAAGGACTCCAGCCAGGCGAGCCAATACACCGCCCGCTGGTCGTCGGGATCAAGCGCCAGAATCCGCTCCAACCGCGTCCGCTGCAGCGCTGCCATGGCCGGCGGAATCGATTGCTGCAGCTGCACCCCACGCAGCCATGGCTCCAGGTCGCGTTCGACGCCGGCAAGGTAGGCATACACGTTGTCCGAATCGTGCGCCTCGGCCTGCGCCCAGTGATCGCGTGCGAGATCAGCATCCTGATTGAGCTGCGCGATCACTCCCAGCACTTCATAGGGCCGCGGATCAGCGGGATGGCGCTGCTGGACTTGCCGCACTTCATACGCCGCCGCCGGATCGCGGCGCAGGCGGGCCTTGAGCTGGAGCAGCGCGAGTTCGAGTGCCAGCGGATCGGCCTTTTCAAAAACGTTGTCCTTGCCCGGCCAGGTTTCCGGCAACGGTGTCTTCATCGCGAAATACTGCCCGCGTTTGCAGTAGCTGCTGAGCAGTCGCTCCATGCCGTCGAAATCGACTTTGAACGTATCCACAAAGGCGGCCTCCACCGGCATCTCCGGCGACTGCGCGACCAAGCGGCAAAACTCGTCGATCCCGCCGCGCGGAACCACATCCTGTTTCGCAAAAAGAGTGTAGTGCACCAGCGCCCAGGATTGCGCGTAGAACGTGCCTTGCTTGGTGCGTTCAGTGTATTCCGGCGAGCCGTGCGTAACCGCCAGCAGACGCGACATCGGCATCAGGCCTTCAGTGGTGAGAATGGCGGCGTGATACGGCGGCGCCTTGCCGATGATGACGCTGTCGCCGCGCACTTCGAGCGTTCCGAATACTTCCGCCAGTCCTTCGTTCAACCATGGCGGCGCATCCATGCCCGCCGCCCCCACCAGTTGATGCACGTATTCGTGCTGGATGAGGTGGCGCACGAAATCGGCGTCATGCTCGGACGACAGCGCGATGTAGGTGGCGTCCGGGTGATTCAGACAGACGCCGCCCATGCTCGCCGGCTTGCCATTGCGAATAGGTTTGTAGGCGTCGAAATCGCGATCGCGTTTGAACAGGATCACCGTCGTGCGCGGCGAACGCGTGATCCCGACGCCCATCGTCTGCACGAACATGTGCCGAAACAATTCGAGCGATGACAACATCTCCTGGCTCTCGCGTTTCGAGCTGGAGGAAAACATCTCGAAATGGGGCGAGCGCGCATGCCACCAGGTTTCGGCAAAAGCGGGACGCAGGAAGGCGCCCGCCAACAAAGCGAGCATCATCCAACGCCCCGGCTGGAATCGGGGTAACGGGGAAAGCACGCCCACGATGACAACGTCACACCCCTAAACCCGCAATCCCCGCCTCAAACATCTTACCTCAAATCTCCGACATCCCACTTCCGACATCTGACATCCGTCCTCCGCCTTCCTACAAATACCCCAGCGCCGCCGCCACCTGCGTATTCACCACTTTGCCGTCGCGGGTGTTGACGCCCTTGGCCAGTCCGGGATGACGCGCCAGCGCGGCCGTGATACCTTCGCTCACCATCTGCACGATGTAGGGTTCCGTCGCCTGCGTGAGCGACACCGTCGAGGTCCGCCCCACCAGCGCCGGCATGTTGGGCACGGCGTAGTGGACGACGCCGTATTTCACATAGGTCGGTTCCAGGTGCGACGTGGACCGGATCGTTTCCACGCAGCCGCCCTGATCGATCGCGATGTCCACAATCACGCTGCCCGGCCGCATGGTCTTGACCATCGCCTTCGTCACCACCGTGGGCGCCTTGGCGTTGGGCACCAGCACCGCGCCGATCAACAGATCGCAGTCCGCCACCACCAGCGCGATATTGGCGGGATTGGCCATCAGCGTGACGAGACCGCCGCGATATTCCTCGTCCAACATTTCCAGTTTGCGCAGGTCGAGATCGAGCACTGCCGTGCGCGCTCCCATGCCCATCGCCATGCGTGCGGCATGCGCGCCGGAATTGCCCGCGCCGATGATCGCAACGCGGCCCGGCATCGTGCCCGGTATCCCGCCGAGCAATACCCCAGAACCGCCGTTCTGCGTCTGCAGCAGATATGCACCCGTCTGGATCGAGAGGCGGCCGGCGATGTGCGACATCGGCTTGAGCAAGGGCAGGAACCCGCTCGGCGCCTCGACCGATTCGTAGGCGATGCCCAGCACCTTTTTCTCCACCAGCGCAGCGGTGAGTTCGGGACAGGCCGCGAGATGCAGATAGGTGAACAGTGTCAGGTCGGCGCGGAAATATTTGAACTCGCTCGACTGCGGTTCCTTGACCTTGAGCACGAGCTCGGCCGCGGCCCAGACCTTGGCCGCTGTATTCACAATGTGGGCACCGGCCTTGCGGTATTCGAGGTCGGTGAAGCCGGCCCGGCCGCCAGCGCCTTTTTCCACCCATACCTCCGCCCCGAGACCGACGCAGCGGCGGCAAAGATTCGGGGTCATCGCGACCCGGGTTTCACCGGTTTTGATTTCCTTGGGCACGCCGATCTTCATGCCCTCACCATGCCCGGACCGACCGCGGACACAAGCCCGCCACCGTCAGAGCGCGTCCGCCAGTTCGCGGCGGTGGCGCTCCAGCTCGGCCAACTGCGGCTCCAGCTGGTCGCGCACGGCGTTTTGATTCAGTTTCCAAACCCACCAGTCGACGAGCCCCGTGGGCAGCAGGACCAGCGCCCCGATGATCCAGCGGGCGACTTCCGGCATCTCCGCCGGGCCGTAGAGCGCGACCTGCAGACCGATCAGCAGCGAACAGACACTGAGCGGCAGGATATACCACCACAGCACGTTGCGCAGGAGCCAGATCTGGTGGCGCACGGCGGCGGCGGCACGCTCGATTTCCGCCACGACGTTGTCGCCCCGCGGAGCGCTGCGTTCGTGCTGAATCGCCCGGTCGATCAAAAACACCACCGCGACCAGCAGCGGCAGAATCGCCGCCGTCCAGGCCGGCCACGCCACCGCGCCTTCGGCCTGCGCATCGTAGGCGATTTTGCCAAACACGCCGGCGACGAGAAAACTGGCCGCGACTTCGCGCACATCGCGCCAGAAGACCGAACGCGAAAACGCCCGGCTGTCTCGGCGCACCTGCGCCAGCAACGCGCCATCGACCCGCGCGGCGGGCGCGACGGTGTCCGCCTGCCACGCCTTTTGCAGTTCTTCAAAGTTCATTTTTAACCTTCTCCAACAACGTCGTTAATTTCCTGCGGGCCCGGGTGAGCGCCACGCCCACCTGGTTTTCATTCATGCCGGTGATTTCACCGATCTCGCGATAACTCAGCCCGTCGAGCGCAAGCACGACCAGCGAACGATCCGCCGGCCGCAACTCGCGCACCGCCCGCATGAGTGCCGCCAGCAGATCACGGCGGGCGTGCATTGAGTCGGGACCGTGCTCTTCGCAGATCGCCGTTTCAACCGGCGTCGGCTGCGTCACGACCCGCGCTTCGCGACGCCGCTCGGTGCGACGCCAAGTCAGTGCGGTGTTGAGACACACCCGGTAGATCCAGGTCGACGGTTTGGCCTGCTCGCGGAAGCGTCGCAGCGAACGCCACAACTGCACGCGCATCTCCTGACGCAGGTCCTCCTCGTCAGCCGGCTCCGGCGCGTAGGCGCGACTCAGCTTGTGCAGGATCGCGCCGTGCGCCTCCAGCCAGGCGGCCAAACGTTGTTCATGCGGGTCGGCGGAAATCATCGGTTCACTGCATGAGTGGCCGCTCGCGCCGCTGGCCTTACCGAATTGCGTTAAATTTTTTCACCGCGGGCCAGCCGGGCATGGGCGGCCGAGACCGCGAGATACTTTTCCGCCCAGCCCTTGAGCGCCGCCTGTTCCGCCTCGGCCAGCGTGCGCACCACTCGCCCCGGCGCGCCCATCACCAGCGAACCCGGCGGGA
>CBINJL010000319.1:0-4588 GCA_966250925.1 uncultured Opitutus sp.
TGATGGCCTCATGCGTCACCCAATCGAATTGGTCTTCGGGAAACAGCGGCTTCAGGCCTGAGCCGTCGGCGCGCACCGTCCAGGTGCGTTGCGGGGATTTGCCACCGGTTTCCCAGCAAAATACGATTTCGCCGGCGACCCAGGGATTGGCCTGGATGTGGCCGACCTGAAACGGCACCGCGACGACGGGCGAGACTTCGCCGGTGGCGAGGTTCATCTTGGCCACGCCGGTCGGTCCGGCGCCCATGTTGCGCGGACCGAAGTCGGGTTCGATCTTCGTGCCTTCCGGCAGGAGCGGGCCGGCCGCTTCCTCCAGCATGCGAAAGTAAACGAAGTCTTCGTTGGCATCGAGGGCGAGTTCGCCGGCGCCATCGTAGGCGAGCGGAATGGTGCCGTGCACGGTGGTGTAGGCGGCGGCGGGCTGCAGCGTGCCGGCGGCGCTGTCGGCGAAGAGGCGGGCGAGATCGACGGAAACAACTTCGACCGGCACGGGCGGATCTTCGCGGCGACGCTCGCTCATCGGCTTGGTGGCGAAGTCCGTGTAGCGGTTGTAGAAAAGCCGCATCGAGTTTTGCGCGATGCACAACGAGCCGCGGTAGCCACCTTCGGTCACCTGCACGATGTCGCCCGATTCCTCATGCACCGCCATGGCCTCGCCGGCGACGCGGTTGGAGCGAAAGATCACCCATGCGCCGTCGGCGGTCCATTGCGGGTGCGTCGGGTAGATCTTCGAGTCGCCGGCCGGGGTGCTGGTGAGAAAAACCAGTTCGGTGCCGGTGACGGGATCGGGAATGACTTTGCGCTCGGATGGGAAACGCTGCCCGAGCTGAGCGGAGAGGGGCAGCGCGCTGCTGCAGGCGAGGAGGATGGGGAGGAGTCGAGAGAGTTTCATGGTGCGGGGGAATCGGGAGCAGAGTGCACGGTGTAGTGCAGTTCGGATTGGTAGTCGGTGTAGTGGCGGTAGCCGCCGCGGAGATGCATCCACATCACGATGGCCGTGCCGGTGGGGGTGCCAGGGACGACGAAGGGGCGGACGTTGTCGGCGGAGGAACCGTGGGTAACGGCTGAAGAGGACCAGTTCGCGCCGCCATCGGCGGTGACCCAGCGTTCGATTTCGAACACGCCGTCGATGGGGCGCGAAAGATAAACGACATGGGGATTCGCGGGATCGAGCGACAGTCCGCCGGAGTAGTGCGGCTCGCGCTCGACGGTGTCGGGCGGGGTATGGGGAAACCATTTGCCCGCGGCCGTGATGAAATGATGTTCCCATTCGCGGCCGTTCCAACGGGCATAGTAATAGCGATGGTCGTCTTCGGTCGGATGCCGCGTGTAGGCGATGACGGGATGGCCCTGCGCATCTTCGGCAACCGCCCAGATCCAGGCCCGACCGGCGGTGGCGCCGTCATAAACCGGATCGCAGTCGGCCGGCTGCAACGGGAGTTGTTCGCTGGTGGCGATGCGTGTGCCGTCAGCGCGTTCGAAACGACCGGCGACGTAGCGGGCGAAGTAAATGCCGTTGCTCGGCTCGTTGCGGGGATGGCCGTCGGTGAAGGCAATCAGGATGCTGTCGCGATCTTTCGTCGCCGCGTATTTGACGTAGGGACGATTGCCGCTGTCGCGGCCGGTTTCGCTGATGAGTGTGCGGGGAGCGGACCACGTCGCGCCGAAGTCGTCGGAGGTGCTGAAGGTGGGTTTGAAATCGTCACCGCGCCAATACAGCTGGAGGCGATCATTTTCGCCGGGGAGCAGGAACGGATTGGCGTAGGTGATGCCTTTGCGGCCTCGGGTCGTGTCCGTAAGTTTCAACCGTCGCGGCGATTCCCAGACACCGTCGTGGGTGCGGCTGGCGTGCATGTCGCCGTGAGCGTGCGGGGAGAAGAACGCCGCCAACTCGCCGTCCGGCAATGGCAGGAGCGCCGGGTTGTTGTGATCGTCGCGCTCGAATTGCGGCGCGAGCGTTGAGATTACGGTCTCGGCGTGAGGCGACTTGGTCGCCGTCGGGTCGAGTGTCCGCGAGCCGACCTGCACGGAGCCATCGGTCGTAATCCAACCGGCGACCAATTGGCCGTCGTGATAGATTGCGCGCGGATCGCTGAACCAGCACCACGCGCCATCGTCGGTGAACAGCTCCGGAGCAGTCGCGCTCCCGAGCAACGGCAGCGAAAACAGTGTGGCGGAGAATAGGCGGCGAATCATCAAAAGTATTTCTTTCTCGTTCTCTTAATCGTTCTCGTTCTCGGCCCCGCAGGGCATCGTGCCGGAGGTTTTCCAGACGCGATCGAGAATTAGAACGAGTAAGAGAACGAGAATGAGTAGGAGGAGATTGAGGGGTTAGAGCTGGAGCATCACCACCGACTTGGCCGGCAGTTCGATGGTGAGGGTGTTGCCGTCAATCGTCGCGCCAGTGAAGGCCGTGGGCACGACGGAGGATGGGGCCTTAAAGGTATTACGGGCGTTGAGTGTATCAGCGGTCAGGATACGGCCGGTGATTTCGGCGATTGTGTCGACTGCGGCGAGAGTGCAGGTGACGGTATGGGCGGAGTCCGGTGAGGTGTTGACCAGCGACAGGTGCAGGCGCCCGTTGGCATCGCGCGAGGCGGATGCGCTTACGGCCGGTATGCTGGCGTCGCCGTGGGTGTAGTCGGGCGAGTCCAATTCGAACGGCACGGCGGTGGCGCCCTGGTGGACCTTGAACATTTCAAAGACATGATAGGTCGGGGTGAGCACCATGTCGGGGCCGTCGGTGAGGATAACCGACTGCAGCACGTTTACGGTCTGAGCGATGTTGGTCATGCTGATGCGGTCGGCGTGGGCCTGGAAGATGTGGAGATTGAGCGCGGCGACGACGGCATCACGCAGCGTGTTTTGCTGATAAAGGATGCCCTTGGCGTCCTCGGCGTCATACCAGGTGCCCCATTCATCGACGACGAGATCGACTTTCTTTTCCGGGTCGTGGGCATCCATGATTTCGAGGTGCTTCTCGACCAGTTCCTCCATGCGGAGGGTCTGCTTCAGCGTGGCGAACCAGCCGTCGTCGGTGAACGCGGTGTCGGAGCCCTTTTTATCCCACTTGCCGGTCGGCAGGGTGTAGTAGTGCAACGCGAGTCCGTCCATGTGCCGACCGGCGCGCTGCATCAGCACTTCCGTCCAATGGTAGTCTGAGCCGCTGGCCCCGCAGGCGATGCGGTAAATGGGGTTCTCGGCGTCATGGTTTTTGACGAACGTGTTGTAGCGTTTGTAGAGGTCGGAGTAATACTCGGGTGTCATGTTGCCGCCACAGCCCCAGCTCTCGTTGCCGACACCGAAATAGCGCACGCGCCACGGTTCGTCGCGGCCGTTGGCGCGGCGCAGACGGGCCATGGGGGAGTCGCCGGCGGAGGTCAGATACTCGACCCATTCCATCATTTCCTGCACGCTGCCGCTGCCGACGTTGCCGGAGATGTAGGCCTCGCAGCCGAGCAATTCGACCAGGTCCATGAACTCATGGGTGCCGAAGTGGTTGTTCTCCACCACGCCGCCCCAGGTTGTGTTGATCATGGTCGGCCGTTCGTCACGCGGACCGATGCCGTCCTTCCAGTGGTATTCGTCGGCAAAGCAACCGCCCGGCCAGCGCAGGACGGGAATATGCAACCCGCGCAACGCTTCGACCACGTCGTTGCGGATGCCGCGAGTGTTGGGAATGTCCGAATCCGGACCGACCCAGATGCCACCATAGATGCAGCGGCCCAGGTGCTCGGCAAAGTGACCGTAGATGTCGCGGCGGATGACCGGGCCCTCGCGATCGTTGTGCAGGGTGAGATTCGCGTCGGCGGCCAACAACGGCGCGGCGGCGAGGGCAAGAGGGAGCAGGCAGCGGGGGATTTTCATGAGCGGAAGGTGATGGGGTTGAACTGAGCACGGTGACCGAGCACGAGTCGGTTCACTGCCAGCGCGAAAACGACGTTGAGCAGCAGCGTGATGGCGCCGATGTGCACGAAGTGCAGCGGCGCGGGAGCAGTGGTGGGATCGGCCGCATGCCAGTGTTCCCAGCCGATGGTGCCGAGGCCGTAGGCGACCGCGCCGAATATCAGCGTCGCGATGATGGCGCGGCCGTCGATGCCGTCGAAACACAGTCCGATCACGAATACCGAAAGTATCGGAATGCTGAATACGCCGATCAACTGCTGGATGAGCTGGATGATGCTTTCGGCACCGACGTAGAGCGGCACCAGGCCGATGCCAAGCAGGGCGAAAAGCACCGACGTGATCACACTCAGGCGGGGCACGGAGGCCGCACTGTTGAAGTAACGCAGATGCAGGTCGCATACATAGAGCGCGGCCGAGCTGTTGAGGGTGGAGTTGAAACTGGTCATGGTGGCGGCGACCATGGCGGCGGCGAAGGCGCCGGAAAGTCCCGCCGGCAACACTTCGCGCACGATGTTGCCGTAAGTGGCGTCACCGAGTGGACCATGCAGTTGATAGGCGCAGATGCCGGGCACGACGACGACGATCGGCACGATGGTGGCGCGGATCACGGCGGCGGCATAACACCCGCGCTGGGCTTCCTGCAGCGAGGTGGCGGCGAGCGCACGCTGGGTGATGGTCTGGT
>CBINJL010000320.1:0-4587 GCA_966250925.1 uncultured Opitutus sp.
GTTTCCCGCCGCGGAACCCGACGCCGGCTGGGCGCGGCGCAGTCAACTCGCGCTCGGCGCGATCGGACTCTTCCTCGCCCGCACCGTGCGCGCGCTCGGCGTGCTGCTCGCCCTGATTTTGAAGGCGGTGTTCGCCCTGCTGCTGCTCGTGCTCAGCCCGCTGCTCGGGCTGATCGGACTACGCGCCGCGCCGGAACGGCGGCTGTGGACGCGCCTGACCGCGCTGACCACCTCCGACCGCTGCGGCCCGCTGCGCGGCGAACATGTCTGGCCCGGTGTCCTGCGTCTCAACGGCCCGACCGCCTTCGGCGCCGGTGTGGCGTCATTCGGCCGGTGGACCGCCCGCGGCGGCAACGTATTCAGTAAGTTGTTACGCGGCCTGTGCGGCGTGATCGTCCTGCCGTTTCTGGTGCTGCGCTTTGTTTTCGAAGTCGCCATCGCGGTCGCTGGCGGCGCGATCCAGGTTGTTGCTTTGATCGTCGTGGGCGCCGTGCTCGTGCTCGTGCGGGTCGGCACGCTGGTGGTGCGACCGCTCGTGCTGCCGGTGCTCTTCGCCTTCAACCACGGCTACGGTCTGCTGCTGCGCGTCTACCCGCCGCTGCTGCGCGCCGCGCTCGCCCGTCGCTGGTCCGTGCTCGGCACATCACTGGCGGCATTTCTCGTGGTCTGGTTCGTTGTGCTGCCGCGTCTCGGCCAGGAACTCATCCCGCAAGTCCACCAGGGTGAGTTCAACCTCGACATCACCCTGCCCGTGGGCACGCCGCTCGAACGCACCTACGAGATCAGTTCGCGCATCGAAGAGGTTGTGCGCGGTGAGCCCGAGGTCGCGTTGACCGCCCTCACCGCCGGCGCCGAAAACACCGCCACCCGCGCCAGCGAAGCCGGCGAACACACCGGCCGGCTGACCGTGCGCCTGCATGCCGGCACCAGTCAGCACGACGAGGAGGCGTTGCTCGACCGCGTGCGCGAGCGCTTCCGCGACCTGCCCGAGGTGGAAATCGAAGTTTCCTATCCCGCATTGTTTTCCTTCAAGAGCCCGGTGGAGGTGGAGCTGCGCGGCCACAACCTCGACGACCTCAAACGTCTCAGCCGCACGGCCGAGGCGCGGCTGTCGGAAATCCCCGGGCTTGTCGACGTGCGCTCCAGCCTGCAGTCCGGCAACCCCGAGATCCGCGTCATCTATCACCGCGATCGGCTGGCGGAATACGGCCTGAGCCTGCGCAACGTCGCCGAACTGGTCCGCAACAAGGTCCAGGGCAGCGTTGCCACCGAATACCGCCAGGCCGAGCGCCTGATCGACATCCTGGTGCGCCTCCGCGAAGAGGATCGCCTCGGCCTGACCGAGCTCAGCGAACTCATCGTCAACCCCGGTGGCACCGTGCCGATCCCGCTCTCCGCCGTGGCCGATCTCGAGGTCAACGAAGGCCCGAGCGAAATCCGCCGCATCGACCAAACCCGCACCGCCGTCATCTTCGCCAACCTCGGCGAAACCGACCTCGCCACCGTTTCGCGCGACATCGCGCTCGTGATGCAGAGCCTCGATTACCCACCCGGTTTCGACTACGCCATCTCCGGCCAGAACGAGGAGATGCAGACGTCGCTCAACAGCCTGCTGCTCGCCTTCGCCCTCGCGCTCTTCCTCGTCTACATTGTCATGGCGAGCCAGTTCGAGTCGTTGGTGCAGCCGTTTCTCATCATGATGACGGTGCCACTCGCGCTCATCGGCGTCGCGCTCGCCCTCTGGCTGACCGGCACCTCGATCAGCATCATGGTCTTCATCGGCCTCATCATTCTGGCCGGCATCGTGGTCAACAACGCCATCGTGCTGATCGACTACATCAACACCCTGCGGGATCGCGGCATGGAACGCATGGAAGCCATCGTCGAAGCCGGCACGGCCCGCCTGCGTCCCATTCTCATGACCACGCTCACCACCGTGCTCGGCCTCGCGCCGATGGCGCTCGGTCTCGGCGAAGGTTCGGAAATCCGCACCCCCATGGCCATCACCGTGATCGCCGGCCTCGCCGTGTCGACGGTCCTCACTCTCGTCGTCGTGCCCGCGCTCTACGCCCAGTTCGGCGGCAAGCGACGCACCGATCCGTTGTCCGCCGCCGAAACCGCGGCCGACGCTCCCCCAGTCCCGGCGCCGGCCAAGGCCTGACGCGCCATCCCGCCTCGATTTCCTTCATTCCCTCAACCCTTCCGGCGCATGGCCTCCCGCGAACCGCTCGCCTACAAACTGCCCCGCTTCTCCGTCACCCGGCCGGTGACGGTCATCATGATCCTTTTCGCGATCCTGGTGGTGGGCTACATCGCCAACACCCGCATTCCGGTCGCGCTCTTCCCCGCCGGCATGGAGGGCAACAACCTCGGTGTCATGGTGAGCTACGGCAACGCCAGCGCCCGCGACATCGAGGAGAAGATCACCCGCCCCATCGAAGAGATGATCGGCACCATCAGCGGGGTGAAGGAGATGAACAGTTTCGTGAACAGCGGCCGCAACTTCACCCGCGTCACGTTCCAGAACGATGTCGACATGCAGCTCGCCTACGCGTCGTTGCGCGATCGCATGGACCGGCTCATGCCCGAGATGCCGGACGATCTCGACATGATCCACGTGCGGCGGTGGGACGAAAACGACATTCCCATCATCTATCTCGTCATCCAGCTGCCGCCGCAGATCGAGGATCGCGCCTACGTGATGGAGACGGTGGTGATCCCCGCCCTGCAACGCGTCGACGGCGTCGGCAACGTCGACTCCTGGGGTGTGCGGGGCAAGGAGATCCGCGTCGACCTGATCGAGGAACGTCTCCGCAGCCATCGCATCGATCCGAACGCGTTGATCAACCAGCTCCGCGGCCAGAACTTCGATCTCTCCAACGGCTGGATCATGGAAGGGGGCAAAAAGGTTTACGTGCGCTCGCTCGGCCGCTTCCGCACCCTCGAAGAGATTCAGTCCATCGTGGTCGATCCCGTCCACCGCCTCACCCTCGGCGAACTCGCCGACGTGCGCTACCGTTCCCAGGACGAAGAGCGCGCCTACCGGGTCGACGGCCGGGACGCCATCGGCGTCGAGATCACCCGCGAATCCACCGGCAACATCGAACAGATTTCCAGCGATGTGCGCGAAACCCTCGACGACCTCGTGACCGATCCGCAGCTCGCCGGCATGAGCTACTCGGTGTTCTGGGATCAGGGCGATCACGTGCGCGAGTCGATCGACAATCTCAAGAGCACCGGCATGTGGGGCGGGCTTTTCGCCGCGCTTGTGATCTTCGCATTCCTGCGCGCCCCACGCATGACCGGCATCCTCACCCTCGCCATTCCACTCTCGCTGCTTTGCACCCTCATCATCCTCTACTTCATCGGCTGGACCCTCAACATGGCCACCATGATGGGGCTGCTGCTCAGCGTGGGTCTCGTCGTCGACAACGCCATCGTCATTGTCGAAAACATCTACCGCCGCCGCCAGGGCGGCGAGCCGCGTGAGGCCGCCTCGGTCAACGGCGCCGGCGAGGTCGGACTCGCCGTCACCATGGCCACCCTCACCACCGTGGTCGTCTTCCTGCCGCTCATTCTCATGAGCGACGACGAGGAGTTTTCCTTCTGGATGCTGCGCATCGGCACGCCCGTCATCACCTCCCTGCTGGCCTCGCTCTTCATCGCCCTCGTCTTCGTGCCGCTCGCCGCCACCCGACTCGCCACCGGCGGCCAGCACAACGAGCCGCGCACCATCGGCTGGCTGCGCAACCGCTACAGCCGCGCCTTGGAATGGGTGCTTTCCCATCGCATCGAATCCGGCCTCATCGTGCTGCTCGCCTTCGCCTCCATCACCATTCCCATGGGCCAGGTGAAGCAGTCCAACGACGAACCGGGCGACGACGACGAGAACAACATGCGGTTCTACTTCGACGTCCCCACCGGCAACACCTTCGAACAAACCGATGCCTTCATGCGTCAGGCCGAGGCCTACTTCCAGGCCAACCTCGACACCTACAACTTCTCTTCCATCGAAGCCCGTTTCAGCCGCAACGAGGGCCGCATCCAGGCCCGCTTCCGCGACAACGCCCCCACCGAATGGTATGAGGTGTTGTGGAACGATCTGCTCGTCGCCACCGGCCACCGTCAGATTCCGATGACCCGCCCGGAAATCGAAGAACACGTGCGCAAGCACTTCCAGCCGCCGCCCGGCACCAGCCTGCGCACCCGCCGCTGGGGCGACACCGGCGGTGTCGGCCGCGTGACCATCACCCTTTACGGCGACGATACCACCACCCTCATGCAGCTCGCCGAACAGGCCGCCGACCGCATGCGCACCATTCCCGAACTGCTCGGTGTCGAAACCAGCATGGAACGCGGCGGCTCGGAACTGCAGGTCCTGGTCGACCGCGACCGCGCACGCGAGCTCGGCGTCAATCCCCGCGATGTCTCCAGCAGCATCTCCTACACCATGCGCGGACTCGAGGTCGGCCGCTACTACGACGACACCGGCCGCGACATCCGCATCCAGGCGCAGTTGGAAGACGCCGAGAACAAACGCATCGACGACCTCAAGGCCATGACGTTCTTCACCGACAACGACCGCGA
>CBINJL010000321.1:0-4585 GCA_966250925.1 uncultured Opitutus sp.
ACCTGCTGCATGCATTGTTGGGGCAGGAAGATGGCATCGTGCCGGCGCTGGTCGAGAAGCTCGATCTCACGGTGAGTGCCTTCCAACTCGCCGTGCAGCGCGAGCTCGACCGGCTGCCGTCCGTCAGCGGCAGCGTCGACACGTCGAAGGTCTACGTCACGCAGGCGGTGAACGAGATTCTCACTCGCGCTGAAAAGGAAGCGAAGCAGCTCAAGGATGAATTCGTTTCCACCGAGCATCTGTTTCTCGCCGCCGTCGAGGTCGCGAAACCCGACGCGGTGGCGAAACTCTTCAAGTCGTTTGGTCTCGAACGCGCTCGCGTGTTGAAAGGCCTGCAGGAGCTGCGTGGCGCCCAGCGCGTGACGACTGATAATCCGGAGGCGACTTACAATGCGTTGCAAAAATACGGCACCGATCTCGTTGCCCTCGCCAAGGCCGGCAAGATGGATCCGGTCATCGGCCGCGATGACGAAATCCGTCGCGCCGTCCGCATCCTCTCACGCAAGACCAAGAACAACCCGGTGCTCATCGGCGAACCCGGCGTCGGCAAAACCGCCATCGTTGAAGGCCTCGCCCAGCGCATCGTGCGCGGCGACGTGCCGGAAGGGCTCAAGGACCGCACCCTCTTCGCGCTCGACATGGGCGCGCTCGTGGCCGGCGCGAAATACCGCGGCGAATTCGAGGAACGCCTCAAGGCCGTGTTGGCCGAGGTGAAGCAAAGCGACGGTCGCATCATTCTCTTCATCGACGAACTGCACACCATCGTCGGCGCCGGCAAAACCGAAGGCGCGATGGACGCGGGCAATCTGCTCAAGCCCATGCTGGCCCGCGGCGAGTTGCACTGCATCGGCGCGACCACGCTCGACGAATACCGCAAGCACATCGAAAAGGACGCCGCGCTCGAGCGCCGCTTCCAGCCCGTGCTGGTGCAGCCACCGTCCGTCGAGGACGCGATTTCCATCCTGCGCGGACTCAAGGAACGCTTCGAGTTGCACCACGGTGTCCGCATTCAGGATGGCGCGCTCGTCGCCGCGGCCACGTTGTCCGACCGCTACATTTCCGATCGTTTTCTGCCCGACAAGGCGATCGATCTTGTCGACGAGGCCTGCGCCATGATCCGCACTGAAATGGATTCGATGCCACAGGAACTTGATGCGCTCAGCCGGCGCACGCTACAGCTCGAGATCGAGGAGGCCGCGCTTAAAAAGGAAAAGGACAACGCGTCGCAGGAACGGTTGAAGACGTTGCAGAGCGAACTCACCGACACGCGTTCGCAGGCGGCCGCGTTGCGGGCCAAGTGGGACAAGGAAAAGGCCGGCATCGAAAAGGTGCGCAAGGTGCGCGAGGATCTCGAAGCCTTGCGCCGCGAGATGGAGCAGGCCGAGCGTGCCTACGATCTCAACAAACTCGCCGAGCTGCGCCACGGGCGCCTGCCGCAATTGGAAGCCGAATTGAAGCGCCTCGAGTCCGAAGCGCAGCACACCGAGCTTTTCAAAGAGGAAGTGTCCGACGAGGAAGTCGCGTCGATCGTCGCCAAGTGGAGCGGCATTCCCGTCACGCGTCTGGTCGAAGGCGAAAAGGAAAAACTCCTGCGCCTCGAAGACACGTTGCACGAACGCGTCATCGGTCAGCACGAAGGTGTGGCCCTCACGACCGAAGCGATCCTGCGCGCTCGCGCCGGCATCAAGGACCCGCGTCGTCCGGTCGGCTCGTTTCTCTTTCTCGGCCCCACCGGCGTCGGTAAAACCGAGCTGGCGAAGACACTCGCCGAGACGCTGTTCGACAGCGAAAGCGCGCTTATCCGCATCGACATGTCGGAATACATGGAGAAGCACAGCGTGGCGCGTCTGATCGGCGCGCCGCCCGGATACGTTGGTTACGACGAAGGCGGTCAGCTCACCGAAGCGGTGCGGCGCAAGCCCTATGCCGTCGTGCTTTTCGACGAAATCGAGAAGGCTCATCCGGACGTATTCAATGTCCTGCTACAGGTGCTTGACGATGGACGCATCACGGACAGTCAAGGGCGCACCATCGACTTCAAGAACACGATCATCATCATGACGTCGAACCTCGGCAGCCGTCATCTGCTGGAGGGCGTATCCGGTGAAACGATACCGGAAAGCGTGCGCGAATCCGTCATGACGGAACTGCGCCGCGCCTTCCGGCCGGAGTTTCTCAACCGCATCGACGAAACGATTCTCTTCAAGCCGCTTACGTTGGAGGAAATCACGCAGATCGTGGACCTGCTGCTGGCCGACCTGAACAAGCGCCTTGCCGATCGCCGCGTGAGGGTGGAACTCGACGCCACCGCCCGCACTTGGGCGGCAGAGAAAGGTTACGATCCGGTCTTCGGTGCGCGTCCGCTGAAACGTTTCCTGCAACGCCAGCTCGAAACCCGCCTCGCCCGCGCCCTCATCGCCGGGGAGATCGCCGAAGGCGCGACGGTGAAATTCACCGTCCGCGATGGTGAACTGACGGAAGCGTGAGGTGAAATAGAAAGCCGCGACCGATCGGGATACCTCTCTTTATTCTTTCATCTTTATCTTTCCTCTTTCCCTGACGGCGTAGCCGCCTTTCTGGAAAGGTCGTCGAATTCCTGCGGTCTCAACGTTCGGGGAGAAAGAGAAAGATTAAGAAGAAAGAGAAAGAAGGCTCACCACGTCTCCACCGGTCCCTTCGGGACAGGGATCGCATCGCGCTGAAAAACCGGATCGTCCTCGTCACGCAGGAACGACGCGATCATCGGGTCGGGCGCATACTTCGCCAACAGGTTGCCGGCCTCGTCGCAGAACTGCGTGCGCCAGGCGGTGTAGTCGCCCAGTGTCTTTTCGAAATCGGCTCGTGAGTTGATGCGAATGATGTCCCGCTTGAACGGTTTCGAAGGACCGAACCGTTTCGCATACCACGGCGCCACTTTGCGAAAGTGTTTCGAGCCGTCGGCCTCGCCGTAGAACTCGACGTAGCGATCATAGTGACGGCGCATGACGCGGATGCGTTCGGCGAAATCCGGCTCGGGCACCAGCTCCCCGGTGTCGAATAGGTGGGCGGTGCGTTTGAAAATCCACGGATCGTAAAACGCGCCGCGGCCAATGCTCACGCCCGCGCAACCCGTCTGCTCGCGCATGTGCTGCGCGGCTTCGGGCGTGGTCACGTCGCCGTTGCCGATGACCGGAATCGTTTTCACCGCTGTCACCACTGAACGGATACCGTCGAGATTGACCCGCCCGGAAAAACCCTGCGCGCGGGTGCGGCCGTGCACGAATACCGCGGCGATGCCGGCGTCTTCGAGCGTGCGGGCGAGATCGGGCGCGGTGAGGTTTTGTTCATCCCAGCCCAGGCGCATCTTGGCGGTGACGGGAATCTTGACCGCGTCCACCATCCCGCGCACCAGCGTCGCGGTCTTGTTCAGCTCGGTCATCATGGCCGAGCCGCCACCGACATTGACCACCTTGCGCACGGGGCAACCCATGTTGATGTCGACCGAGTGCGCCCCCATCTCGGCACACATCACGGCCGCGTCGCGCATTTCCTCCGGCACCGCGCCGAACAACTGAATGGCCAGCGGTTCGTCGCCCGGCGCGGTCGCGACCAGACGCAGGGCGGTGCGGTTGCGCTCGATCAGCGAACGAGCGTTGACCAGATCGGTGGTGGCCCAGCCGAGTCCGCCGAGTTCGCGCACGGTCAGCCGCATCGGCAGATTGGTGTATCCAGCCAATGGAGACAAAAACAGCGGCGAAGTCAGTTCGTGAGGACCAATGCGCATCGGACGGGCTGAGAGATCAGGCAGCGCACTTTGCGCACCGCCGCGCCGGACGCAACCCCCGGCAAAGTGTCACCATTATGGTTACACTTTACAGGCTCGGGTCGCGGCCGGCCTGCTTTTCGCCCAGCCAGTGGAGGAGGCGCAGGGTGGTTTCGGCATCGGGCAGGCGCCGGGAGCCGGAAAGGAAGTCGTTGATGCGTTGGCGGGGCAGGCCGAGGTAGCGGGCGAGGCGGGCCTGGGCGCCGTAGGGTTTCAGCAGGGGGCGCAGTTCGCCCACCATCGCGTTCCACATCGGCGTGGCGGGGCCGGGCTGACGGCAGGGCAGATGAGCGGGGCGCCGGCGGCGGACCCATTTTTTGGCCGCCTGGGCGCTGGCCTCGGCGGCAACGGTCATGAGTTCAAGGGTGTGAAACGTGACTTGGAGGGAGTAGGGCAGGGGCTGGGGCATGCAGGAAAGTGTAACCATAGTGGTGACACTGCAAGGGGTTGCGGGATGGTGGGGAAAGCGTTTGAGTGCGGGGCAAATGGTGAACCGGATTCGGCGAGCGAATGGGCTGGCGGTGGCGTTGACCCTGGTGGGGCTGCTGCAAATGGCGGGGCATCTGCTCGGCTCGCGGGCGCTGCGCGGCATCGGCGCGGCGACGACGGTGGCACCCTATCCCAAGGTGTTTTCGGACGTCGACGGGCTGGAGACGTTTGCCTCTGTATTCACAATCCGGGGACGCGACGCGGCTGGCGCGCCGTTTGAGGTTGCCCTGACGCCGGAACTCTACGGGCAGCTCGAAGGCTCCTACAATCGGCGCAATGTCTACGGGGCGGCGC
>CBINJL010000322.1:0-4578 GCA_966250925.1 uncultured Opitutus sp.
CGTGAAGGTGCACGAAGCGCACCGCCGCGCCGGCGGCGGCAAGTTGGTGGCGATAAGTTGCCTTGAGGGCGGAGCAGGCGAGCACGATGCCGGAGCCGGCGGCGAGATGCGTGGTCAGCAGGTCGCGCAAGGCGGCGAGCCAGGGCGCACGATCGGCATCGTTGAGCGGTTGACCGGAACGCATCTTGGCGACGTTGGCCGCGGGGTGATGATCGTCGGCATCAGTATAGGTCCAACCGAGACGATCGGCCAAGGCGCGGCCGATGGTGGATTTGCCGGTGCCGCTCACGCCCATGACCACGATGGCCAGGGGCGTTAAGCGGTTCACAGATGACGTGTCGGTGGGTGACGGCGGGGAAGCGCGCATGAGTGGGGCAGTGAAATCAGTTGCGACGCAAATACACCCAGGTGCAGGCGGCCGCGGCGGCGAGCGTGGGCAACACGATCCACCACGGATTGAAGGGCATGCGGTAGTGTGCGACGATGGCGAAGGTTGCCCAGCACTTGAGCCCGATCAGCAGCCATCCGCCGATCAGCAGCGCTTCGGAGCGGCGGCTGCGCCGGATCGGGCGCTTGACGACGACGTTGCGCACAAATGCCAGCTCCGATTGCGCGGACGAGCGGCGACGGTGGTTGAGCAGGTTGGCGAACATGGAACGTCGGACAATGTGGTGCAGTGCTTTTGCGAATACACCGGCACTTTATCGCGGACTGAGCGCAAAGAAAAGCGAGGCGACGCGGGAATTTTTGCGGCGAATCCGATCGTCGTGGAACCGCTCGCGACCAAGCACTTCCACGACGATTCGGGTTGCAAAGTTTTGTCATCGCGCGGCGATCCGGGGCGAAAAATGAAACAATCGAATGCGGCCTCCGGTCGGAGGATGCACAGGAGACTTATCATGAAAACTTCAACCCTACTTGCCACTCTCGGATTGTTCGCCGGCGTCGTGTCGGCCGAACCGGCTTCCGCCGTGGAAGTGAAGTTTGTCGATACGGACAACTTCACCGATTTTTCGGATTCCTACTCGTTTCCGGAACGCGGCCGCGAGCAGTTCATCAAGGAAATCACCGAGTATCTCGAAAAGCACGCGGCCAAACACGTGGCTGCGGGGCAACACCTTTCCATCGTCATCACCGATGTCGATCTCGCCGGCGAGTTCGAGCCGTGGCACGGCCCGCGTTCCCAGGATGTGCGCATCGTGAAGGATCTGTATCCGCCGCGCGTAAACCTGAGCTTCCGCCTGACGGATGAGTCCGGTCAGGTGCTGGCCGAAGGCGACCGCAAGCTGCGCGACCTCGGCTTCATGTATTCGGTGCGGCCGACCGACAGCGATCCGCTGCGTTACGAAAAGGAACTGCTCGAACGCTGGCTGCGGCGCGAGTTGCGCGACATTACGCGCGTCTGAGCGCTGCCGTCATCACGCCATCCGGCGTATCCACCCTTTGGATTGTAACCGGCCGCTGGTCCCGTTGGACTGGCGGCCGTTTTCGTTTTGAGCAACGACCCTGCGAATTCCGACACCGTCTGCCGCATCGACCGCTGGTTGTGGTGCGTGCGGATCTTCAAGACCCGCAGCCTCGCGACCGCGGCGTGCCGGAGCAGTCTGGTCCATGTGGGCGGTGTCGTGGCCAAGCCGGCGCGTGACGTGCGGGTGGGCGAAATCGTGACCGTGCGTGATGGTCTGATCGTGCGTGAACTGGCGGTCACGGGTCTGCCCGCGAACCGCGTGGGAGCGCGCCTCGTGGCGGAGTATTGCGCCGACCGCACCGCGCCGGAGGTTTATGAACAGGCCAAGGCCGCGCGGGTGCAGCAAGTGCTGGCGCGGGAACCCGGAGCGGGGCGGCCGACCAAACGTGATCGTCGTCAACTCGACCGTCTCTTCGGGCCATCGGGTTGAACCGCGGTCGGCACGAAAGTTTCTTCAACACACATCATGACTGAACCGAACTCCTCCTCCGCCCGCCGCTTCCTGCGCCCGGGTGTCATCCTCCTGACCATGCTGGGTGCCCTGTGGTTTTTGCCGGCCTGTGCCAAGCGCGATGGCGCCCAGCAGACGGCCAAGGGCAACCTCATCCACCTCGGCAACGGCACTGAGCCCTCCGACCTCGATCCGCAGACCGTGACCGGCCGGCCCGAGAGCAACATCATCCGCACCCTGATGGAAGGGCTCGTCGTGCCCGATCCGCGCACGCTGGAGCCACGCCCCGGTCAGGCGGAATCGTGGGAGGTGTCCGCCGACGGACGCGTTTACACCTTTCACCTGCGCGCCGACGCCCGCTGGTCCAATGGCGATCCGGTCACGGCGGCCGACTTCGTGGGCTCCTGGCGGCGCATGCTCACGGCGTCATTGGGATCTGAATACGCCTACCAACTCTACCTGGTCGAAGGCGCCGAGGCCTACCACAAGGGCCAGTTGAAGGATTTCGCCCAAACCGGCTTCAAGGCGCTGGACGCCCGCACCCTGGAAGTGACGCTGGTCCATCCCACCAGCTACTTCCTCGATCTGCTGCATCACTACAGCTGGTATCCGGTGCACCTGCCGACGGTGGAGAAATTCGGCGGGCTTGATCGCAAGGGCAGCGCCTGGACCCGGGCGGAAAACTACGTGGGCAACGGGCCGTTCGTGTTGAAAGAGTGGATACCGAACCAGCACATTGAGGTGCGCAAAAGCCCGACCTACTGGGGCGCCGCCGACGTGCGGCTGGACGGCGCGCGGTTTTATCCGGTGGAAAACACCGACGCCGAGGAGCGCATGTTTCGCACCGGCCAGCTCGACGTGACCAACGCCCTGCCGCTTTCGAAGATCGATCACTACCGGGACAACCGCGGCGACGTGCTGCGACTCGACCCCTATCTCGCCTCGGCCTACTTCCGCGTGAACGTGAACCGCCCGCAGCTCAAGGACCCGCGGGTGCGGCGCGCCCTCGCGCTGGCGATCGACCGCCACGGGCTCGCCTACGAAGTGCAGCGCGGGGTGAAGCTGCCGACGCACAGTTTCACGCCGGAAATGCCGAGCTTCACCCCGCCGCAGAACTTCCCCGACGATGTGGCCGAGGCCCGGCGCCTGCTGGCCGAGGCGGGTTTCCCGGAAGGCAAGGGACTGCCGCCGATCGAGCTGCTTTATCCGACTTCCGACACCGGCCGCATCGTCTGCGAAGCGTTGCAGGCCATGTGGGTCGCCAATCTCGGCATCGATGTGCGGCTCTATAACCAGGAGTGGAAGGTCTATCTCGATACGATGAACAACCAGGGCTACGACGTGGCCTGGAGCGCGTGGATCGGCGACTACGTCAATCCGATGACCTTCCTCGACATGAACGTCACCGACGGGGGCAACAACCGCACCGGCTGGTCGAACGCCCGTTATGACGAACTGGTCGCCTTGGCTGCTGCCACGGTCGATTCAGCGGAGCGCAACGCCCACTACGCGGAGATGGAAAACCTCCTCGGGGCCGAGGTGCCGGTCATCCCGCTCTACACCTACACCAACTCCTTCGTCATCGATCCGGCGGTCAAAGGCTGGTATCCCAACCTGTTGGACATCCATCCCTTGCAGGCCGTCTGGTTGGAGCGGGGCGGTGCGGCGGCGACCGAAAAGACCGACTGAGGCGGCGCGGGTGGCAGCGGCGGAACGGAGGGGATTTTCCTCTCCGGCCGCCGCCCCGGTTATCGCAAATGTTGTTGCTTTTGGCCCGCGCCGCGCTCTGCTGGCGTCGTTCGTTGGAAAGACGTTAGGCAACAGGAACTGGTGGATCGTCAGTTGGGGTTAGGCTCTAGTGATGATTTGAAACCCGATGGTCGGGAACGGACTGCAGGCAGACGGGAATCTACGAAAATCATCAACATCATGAGCTCTTCCAAACTCTACGTGGGCAACATGTCCTTCAAAACCACCGAAGACGAACTGCGCGACGCGTTCGCCGAATTCGGTTCCGTGACCGACGTCTATGTGGCCGTCGACAAGATGACCGGCCGTCCGCGCGGTTTCGCTTTCGTGACCATGGGCACCGACGAGGAAGCCGCCAAGGCCGCTGAAGGCATGAACGGCCGCGATCTCGGCGGTCGCGCTCTGACCGTCAACGAAGCCCGTCCGAAGGAAGACCGTCCGCGTGGCGGTGGCTTCGGTGGCGGCGGCGGTGGTCGCGGCGGCTTCGGCGGCGGCGGTCGCGGTGGCTTCGGCGGCGGTGAGCGTCGCGGTGGCGGCTTCGGCGGCGAGCGTCGCGGTGGCGGCTTCGGCGGCGAGCGCCGTGGCGGTGGCTTCGGTGGCGGCCGTCGCGACGACGACCGTTACTAAGCGAGACGTCCGCACCCGCGGATTCTGCATCAATTTCGACGGAGCCTTCCCACACGGAGGGCTCCGTTTTTTTATGCCCTGATATCGCCGGTCGGATGCGACGTTGCGAGGCGCGTCTCACTCCGCGAGGATGCGGTGCATGTCGTCTGCCCATACTGCCGTGGCTCCCGCCATCGCCCGCCACCTCGCGGCGGTGCGCGCCTGCACGCTTTGCCCGGCGATGCATCGCCCCGCCGTCGTCGGCCGGTCCGTGTCCAGCCGCGTTCTGCTGGTGGGGCAGGCG
>CBINJL010000323.1:0-4568 GCA_966250925.1 uncultured Opitutus sp.
CCTGGAAGTCGCGCGAGACGAAGGAGATTTTCCAACTCGAACCCCGCGGGGTTCCGGTCGAGGAACGCATCTTCGGCACGCCGGAGGCCGCCATCCGGCCCAACTTCGTGGTCTTCATCAATTGCCGCAACGTGCTCTGGGAAGGCTTCACCATCGGCAGCGGCGCCAATTGGACGCTGCATCCGGTTTACTGCGAAAACGTCATCATCCGCCGGGTCAACGTGCTCACCGACGGCCCCAACAACGACGGCATCGATCCCGACTCCTGCCGCAACGTGCTGATCGAACATTGCGTCTTCGACACCGGCGACGACTGCGTGGTCTTGAAGTCCGGTTACGATCACGACGGCTGGCGCGTGGCGCGCCCCATGGAAAACCTGGTGATGCGCTGGTGCTCCAGCCGCCGCGGTCATGGTGGACTCGTCATCGGCAGTGAGATGTCCGGCGATGTGCGCAACGTTTACATGTATGACTGCGAGTTCGACGGCACCGATCGCGCTCTGCGCATCAAGTCGCGCCGCGGTCGCGGCGGCGTGGTGGAAAACGTCTGGGTCGAAAACCTGCGGGTGAAAAACATGGCCCACGAAGTCGCCATCCTGAACATGGATTACACCGCCGACCGCAACAAGGTGATGAACCCGCACGCACCGGTCTTCCGCAACATCCACCTGCGTCAAATCGAGGCCGAGGGCGCGCCCGTGGCCGTGCGCATCGCCGGCCTCGAAGACTCGCCGATCGAGAACGTGACTTTCCGCGATCTCAACCTTGCCACCACCCGCGGGGTCATCGCGCGCCATGCCCGCGGGCTCGTGTTCGAGGACGTCGCACTGACGGTTGCCGAAGGACCGTTGTTCGATTTCGAAAACGTCATCAACGCCACCCGCGACGGCACGCCGCTGCCGGACGCGACACCGACGCCTTGAGCGTGCGAAACCACTCGACGCCGCCGCGGCTCCTGCCATCTGCTGGACGCGTGCCGAGCAAAGCCACCCTGCAGGATGTCGCGGAACAATCGGGCGTGCACCGCACGACAGTTTCGCTGGCGCTGCGAGATCATCCGCGCATTCCCGCCGCCACCCGCGACCGCATCAAGGCCGTCGCGAATCGGCTCGGTTATCGCATCAATCCCCTCGTCGCCGCGCTCATGCAGACGCGACGACTGGGACGGCAGGAACGCCACGTCACGCTGGCCTTTGTCACCAATTATCCCACCCGGTTCGGCTGGCGCCCCAGCCACCACGACCGGCCCGATTTTTTCCCCGGCGCCGCAAAACGCGCCCGTGATCTCGGCTATAAACTCGAGGACTTCTGGCTGGCCGAACCGGGTATGACGCCGGCGCGGTTCTGCCGCATCCTTGCCTCACGCGGCATCAATGGCCTGCTCATCGGCCGCCTGCCGCCCGGCCTGCGTTCGCTGGATCTGGACTGGTCCCGTTTCTCCTCCGTCGCCCTCGGCCTCACCCTGCGTTCGCCCGTGCTGCATCACGTGACCGAAAACCACTTCGACACCGTGTCGCAGGCCATGACGCGCTGCTTCGAACGCGGCTACCGGCGGATCGGATTCGTGTATTCAGAAGCCAATGACAGCCCGCTGGTGGGCGACCGCTGGGTCGGCGCCTACCTGTTGCACCGGATGCGCTGGCCGGCGGCAGATCATCTGCCGCTTTGTCCGGGAGAACCGTCCTGCGAAAAGGACTTCTCCCGCTGGTTCAAAAAACACCGTCCGGATGCCATCATCGCCACCCATGCCCGACCGGTGCTCGACTGGCTGACCAGGCTGCGCCGCGAAGTCCCGCGCGATGTCGGCGTGATCGACTTGGAAAACCACCCCACTCTGGATTGCGCCGGCGTGCGTTACGATCCGGCCGAAGTCGGCGCGCTCGCGGTCGACATGCTCGTTGGCCTGCTGCATCGCAACGAGACGGGTATTCCGGTGAGCAATCAGCACGAAGTGCAGCTGACCGGAGTCTGGCACGACGGCCACACCCTGCCGGTGCGCAAATCGTAGGGATCAATCCGCCGCACGCCTGGGCAGACTGAACAATGTCGAAGCCACTGGAAACGTAGGGGCGCACCTCGCGTGCGCCCACGGCGGAGTGGCAATTCCCCTCGCCCGAAGATAACTGTGGTGAGGCAACGGCGGTCGTCGGCGAGCGACGACCCTGCGCGGGACGGCGCACGTGACGTAGGGCGTTCGCTTGCGAATGCCGCGCAGTGGAGTGGCGGTGAAGGAGGCCGCACTCCACCGCTGCCGGGCTTTGCGAGCAAGGCCCTTACAGCGCACACACCTCGTTCTCTTTCTCGTAATCGTTCTCGTTCTCGAAACAGTCCCGCCACCCGTCCGCGCCACTCCGCCGCAGCCGGTCGTCGGCAAGCGACGCCCCTACATAGTCAGCCCGATCCCTTTTCGTGTCCTCCGTGTATTCCGTGGGCTCACCACCGCACGAATACGCCCGCCGTGTAGGGGAGTGACGCGGTTTCCTGCGGAAAGGAAATGCTGACACAATACCGTGCCCGCCAAGCGTCAGGTTTTTCAGTTCGGAAATCCACCCGCTGCGGGCTGAGCAAGCTCGGTCCCTACATTTACCGAGACCACTGCCCGGTCGGGAGTCTCATCGTATCCGGAATCTGGTGACACCATCAGAGTCGATTCCGACTCACCAGAGTCAACGATGAGCGCAGGACCGGACTAGCCCCTTCGTGGCGGATTTTTCTAGGTCTGTCACCCGACTCACCCCGTCTCGTCCCTTCGCCCCCCGATTTGCTTTACCTCCTGCGGCCTCGCTCCGGCTAGCGCTGTGTTGCGCCCCGTTCGGAATCGCGCGGCCCGCTCGGTTTTTCGGTCCCCTAACCCAACCCAAAATACATGAATCCCCGTCCCCCACCCCTGACGCCGGCGCCCCGGCGCGCCCGCTGTCGGTCTGGCCTCGCCGCCACGCTGACGCTTGTTTTGTCGTCCGCCGCATCTGCACAAACCACGCCCGCCGAGCCTGAAAACGCCCAAGCCGAAGACGACGAGGTCGTTGCGCTCTCGCCCTTCGAAGTCACCGCCGAGACCAACGGGTATTTTCAGTCCAACACCATGTCGGGCACCCGCCTCAACTCGAAGATCGAGGACCTCGGCCAGTCGATCACCGTCATGACCAAGGAGCAGATGGCCGACTTCGCCATCCTCGACGTCAACGATGCGTTCGACTACATGGCGGGCACCGAGGGCACCAGTTCCTACTCGCTGTTCGAGACCGACCGCACCGGCGCCGTGGTTGACCAGGTGAGCCTCGATCCCAACAACGCCAATCGCGTGCGCGGCATCGGCAACGCCAACATCGCGTTCAACAACATCGCCATGACCGGACGCGTGCCGGTCGATCCACTCTGGATGGATTCGCTCGAACTGAGCCGCGGCGCCAACGCCAACATCTTCGGTCTCGGCAACGCTTCCGGCACGGTCAATCAGGCGCCGTCGACCGCCAACCTTTCCCGCGACTTCACCCGCTTCGAAGTCCGCGCCGACAGCTACGGCGGCTGGCGCGGCTCCGTCGACCTCAACCGTCGCCTGGGCGAGAAGGTCGCTGTGCGCGCGAGCTACGCCGATCAGCACACCGGCTTCGTCCGCAAACCTTCCGGCGAAGACGCACGGCGCATCAGCCTCCAGGCCAAAGTGCAGCCGTTTCAGAACACCACCGTCGCGGCCTCCTGGTATAATTACAAAAACACCGCGGGGCGGCCGAACTTCACCACCCCGCGCGACTACTACACGCCCTGGATCGAGTCCGGCCGCCCCGGCTGGAATCCGGTCACCGGTCTCGTCACCCTCGCCAACGGCGATGTCTACGGCAACGGCAACGTCCTCGGCTCAACCACGCCCTACACCGGCACGCCGGCACTGTTCTTCGACGGCGCGGAAAATCGCTCGATCTTCCAGATCGGCGCTCCCGGCGAAGCCTCCTACTGGGGCATGACCCGCTACACGTCGGGACCACTGGCCAACACCGATCCCATCGGTGCGACCAATGTCGGCGTCGGTCTGCTGACCTCGCGTGACAATCTGCCCTACAACGGCAACCAGGTGCTGATCAACTCGCTGGTCACCCCCATCTCGGATCGCTCCATCTACGACTGGACCGAGGACAATCTGGCGGGCAACAGCAAGTCCTGGGACGACGTTGACATCTACATGGTCCAGCTCGACCAGATCTTCCTCAACACGCCCAAACACATGCTGGCGCTGCAAGGCACGTTTGTGCGTGAAGACGTGAAGCGACTGGAAAACCAGCCCATGGGTCCGGCCAGCGTGAACAGCAACATCGGCCAGCTCCAAGTCGACGTGAACTCCCACTATCTCGACGGCACGCCCAATCCCTACTTCGGCCGTCCCTACCTGCGCAGCAGCGAGCCCTTCCTGCGCGACAAATCGCAACTCTGGGACACCGCCCGCGCCCAGTCCGTTTACCGCCTCGATTTCACCCAGGACGACGGCTGGACCAAGTGGCTCGGCACCCAGCAACTCGTCGGCTACTACGAACACAAGGACCGGCAGGATCGCCAATACACCTACCGCCACTCCG
>CBINJL010000324.1:0-4550 GCA_966250925.1 uncultured Opitutus sp.
AGGCCAACGACTACGTCGGCAAGGGCATCAACGGCGGCGAGATCATCATCCGCCCGCGCCCGACCTCGACCTTCGTCTGGCACAAGCAGTCCATCGTCGGCAACACCTGCCTCTTCGGCGCCACCGGCGGCCACATCTTTGCCGCCGGCCGCGCCGGTGAACGCTTCGGGGTGCGCAACTCCGGCGCCACCGCCGTCGTCGAAGGCGTGGGCGACCACGGCTGCGAATACATGACCGGCGGCCTCATCGTCGTGCTCGGTCCCACCGGCCGCAACTTCGGCGCCGGCATGAGCGGCGGCCTCGCCTTCGTTTATGACGACGAGGACAAGTTCGAGAAGCATATCAATCCGGCCATGATCGGCCTGGAGCGCCTCGACGAAGACGAGGAGATCGCCAGCCTGGCGCAGCTCGTCAGCCTGCACGCCACCCTCACCGGTTCGCCGCACGCCCAGGCGCTGCTCAAGGACTGGAGCAACGCGGCGAAGAAGTTCTGGAAGGTCGTGCCGCACCCGCCCACCGCCGACTTCCCCAAGAGCTACTACCGCTTCGAGGAAGCCAAGGTCCCCGCCATCGCGTAAGCGCGGCCGCGTCACCAAAAACCAAATACATCTTTCAACGGGCGCCCAATCAGGGACGCCCGTTTTTGTTTTCCTTCGCCGGTGGCGGATCACGCGGCTATTCCACACCAGCTACGTGTTCGAGGCGCACAATCCGTCCGACGAAGCAGGCGAATTGCTGATCGAAATTTTTCCACTGCCCATCCCGTAACCGGATGTTCGATACGTATTCCCCCTTCTGATACACGGGCAGTTCAAACAAACAGGCCGCTGTTATCCGCAGAGGAAGCCAAGGGCGCTGAAAATCATGCAAACGCAGTTGTAGTTAAAAATAAACTACACTGTCCGACCTGTTGCAGCCACCGCCGGTGGCACCAGCGAATGGGGCGGCGAGGAAGAGGATGAAGCGGTAAACTGCTCCGGACTCACCATGGCCCGCTGCAGCGACCGCGGGCATTGCATCTCTGTCCGAATCGGCCGCCCCTTTGCGAATGCCGACTCGCTGGAAATTCGCCGTGCTGTATTTCAGCGAGGGCGCCCCCATCGGCTTCCTGTGGTGGGCGCTGCCGACGCTGTTGCGCGACACCGATGTTCCGGTCGCCCGCATCGCCGGACTGACCGCGGCGCTGGCGCTGCCTTGGTCTCTAAAGTTCCTCTGGGCGCCATTGATTGATGCGTGGCGCGGACCGCGTTGGGGCCTCCGTCACTGGGCCGGCGCCGCGCAACTGGGCATGGGAGCGGCCTTGGTGCCACTGGCCTGGGTCAGTCCGGCCACCCATTTTCCGGTGTGGTTCGGGTTGCTGCTGGCGCATGCATTCTGCGCTGCCACTCAGGATGTAGCTATCGACGCGCTGGCCGTGGCCCAGGTCGAGGAAGCGAACCGTGGCCGGTTGAACGCTGCCATGCAAATCGGCATGCTCACCGGTCGCAGTCTCTTCGGCGGCGGGGCGATTCTGTTGGTGGAGTGGGGCGGCTGGCCGTTGCTGATCGCCGCGTTGCTCGGCGCCATCTGGTTGTCGCTGCTCGTGCTGTGGCGAGGTTTGGCCGAGCCCTGTGCTGCCGATGCCGACTCGGAAATACCGCGGCGATTTTTCGTCACTTTGCGTCAGGTGTTTCGTCGTCGTTCCACTTGGTTGGGTCTCGGGTTCGCGTTGATCGCAGGGGCCGGTTTCGAAGCTGCCGGCGCGTTGGCGGGACCGCTGTTGATCGACTTCGGCGCGAGCCCGACGACAACAGGGATTTTCTTCACCCTGCCGGTTGTCACCGCCATGGCGATGGGTGGATGGTGGGGCGGGCGTTGGTCGGACCAGGGATCACGCGTGCGTCGTCTCGCCGCCATCCTGATCCTGCTCAGCGCCAGCGTCGGCCTGCTGGCGTGGGGGGCAGCGGCGCAGGCAACGGTGCCGGTATTGATCGGCCTGCTGTTGGGTGTGTATCTCACCGTCGGCGCCTTCACGACGATCTCGTATGCGTTGTTCATGGATCTGACTGATCGCCGTCTGGGTGGCACGCAGTTCAGCACGTTCATGGCCGCGACCAACGGCTGCGAAGTCTGGGCAGTGGCCACGGCCGGAGGATTGGTCGACACCCATGGCTACGGCGCCGCGTTGGGACTCATGGCTGCAGCGGGACTGCTGGCACTGGGGATGTTGGGAGCATTGGATAAATCCCGCTCCTGATTTGTGCCCGCGGCCGATGCGGCTACCCTGCGTCGCATGATCGTCGATTGCCATACCCACCTCAACAATTACGACGAAACCAAGGAGACGCCGCTGCAGGCACGTTATGCGGAACTGCAGGAATCAATGCGCTTCAACGGCGTTGACTACGCCCTCGTTCTCACGTCCTACAAGATCAACGCCCATCGCCCATCAACGCGCGAAGTGGTGGAACTCACCCGCAACGATCCCAGCATCGGCGTGGTCGCCGGCGTGAGTTTTCTCAACTACAAGGAACGCGATCTGCGCGAGCTTTCGGAATTCCTCGAAGACGGCCTGGTCAAGGGCCTGAAACTGTATCCCGGCTACGAACCGTTCTATCCCTACGACTCGCGCTGCCGCGTGCTCTACGACCTCGCACTCGAATACGACGTGCCGGTGATGATTCACACCGGTGACACCTATTCGCCGCAGGCCAAAGTGCGCTTCGCTCATCCGCTGGCGGTCGACGACGTGGCGGTGGATTTTCCCGACCTCAAGCTGGTCATCTGCCACGTAGGGAATCCATGGATACGCGATGCCATGGAAGTGGTTTACAAGAACAGGAACGTGCACACCGACATCTCGGGATTCGTCCTGGGCGACTTCACCGAGCGCTTCGAGAAGTTCATGGCCGACCAGGTGAAGGACATGATTCTCTACGCCGGCGATCCGAACTACCTGCTCTATGGCACCGACTGGCCGATCTGCCGGATGCGCACCTACCTGCACTTCGTCCGCAACCTCGAACTGCCCGAACCGCACTTCGAGAAACTGATGTGGAAGAACGCCAACCGACTTTTCAAACTCGGGCTTGCCGATGGGTGAGCGCTCGCCTCTGGTGGGAACTCCCATGTCGCTTCCCGTCTCCTTCGCCCACGTCACCGTCGACACCAAGGCCAACGTCTACTTCGACGGCGCCGTCGTTTCCCACACCGTGCGCTTCGCCGACGGATCGAAAAAAACCCTCGGTCTCATTCGCCCCGGTTCCTACCACTTCGGCACCGCCGCGGCCGAGCGCATGGAAATCGTCGCCGGCACGTGCAGCGTCGTGCTTGATGGCGCCGACGATGCCGCCCCGACCGACTACGGCGCCGGCACCTATTTTGACGTGCCGGCCAACAGCGGCTTCACCATCACCGTGCCGGAAGACGGCGAGCTCTGCGAATACATCTGCTCGTTCCTGAGCTGAGTGTCGACGGACGCGGCGGAGGCGGCAGAGCTCGTCCCCGCCGCGTTTGCGGACTTGCCCTGCGCCGCCGCGAGGCGTCGAGTGCGTTGCCCATGGCCAAGTCCCAACCCATTCCCGGATCGACCGGCGAAGTGCTGACCTGTCTGCCTTCGCCGTATCTGCCGCATCCCGCCACCGGCCTGCTCTATCTGCCCCGCATGATCGCGAAGTGCCGCTACGTGCAGCAGCACGGCGAGCTGCCGCAGAGTTATCGCAAGAATTACAAACGCGGGCTCGATCGCTTCCTCTCGATGCACCTCGACGTCGATCCCGCCCAGATCGAAGCCGCCGTCCACTCCTCGGCCGATGATGCCGAGCTCGATGCGAAACTGCTGGCGCTCTTTCCCACCGACGTGCGCGCCGCGAAATGGAACCGCGAGCTGGTGCAGAAAGGCATGACCGACGCGGGCCGCGAGTTTCTGGCCGAAGCGTTGACCAACATGGGCTGTCCCGACCGCATCGGCGAAATCATCAGCGTGCCCGACTTGATCGACTTCGACGAAGGCCGCATCGCTTGAAGGCCGACCGATAACCCGGATGGCGCCTGCCGGATTGCATCCGAGGCGATTTCGGGAACACTTCCCGCAACCGGGCATCCGAGCCCGTTGACCTACCCCGACTCCTCCGCACCCATGCCTTCTTGCCCAGCGCCCCGTTTCTGGCGGCAGATGGCCGCCACTCTGCTCGCCGCCGGTATACTCGCGGCCGCCGCACCACTGTTTGCCGCCAAACCCCGCGTGGTGACCTCGCAAGCCGTGCCCGAGCGCACGCATCATCTCTACGTCGGCGTCGAGCTTTACCTGCCGCACGACAACGAGATGAAAAAGGTCCGCAGCATCGATGCCCGCCAGACCTGGCTCGCCGGCGAAGACGGTTCGCCCGCCGCCATCGACCGCACTTCCGGCTATCGCTGGAAGCTGGTGCCCAAGGTCAGCAACGAATCCGTCGCCGTCACCGGATTGAAATGGGAAACGACCTACTCCCCGCGCAATAATCCACGGCGTGAATGGGCCGGTCGCCAGACCAACCTGATGAACTACCAGCAGGATCAGCTCAATCAGGCCG
>CBINJL010000325.1:0-4550 GCA_966250925.1 uncultured Opitutus sp.
GTAATGCAGTTCCCAGGCGCGGGTTTCGCCGGAGGGGAGTTTAAGCGTTTGATAGGGCTCGATGGAGAAGGTGTGGCCGTTGATCCAGACCGGACACTCGTCAGGAACGAATGTCGTGGAAAACTGGATACCGTCGGGCAGTCGCGGATGGGAAAGTTGCACTGAAAGTGGATTTTCCGGTGAGAGCCCCAGCAGGGCGAAGGCGCCGTCGTCCTTGCCGGTGTGGGCGCGACGCGGGTGCAGGTGATTTTTCGCGTCGATCACAAATCCGGCGTCGGTCGGAAGGGTGCAGGCGGGAGGAAGCGTGACGTCGATCAGGCGGTTGGCGTCGAGGGCGAAGAAGGGATGCGCGAACCATTGCAGGTGCATCGGCTGTGGACCGGTGTTGGTCAGCTCGCTGCGACTGACGAGGGTGCGGTCGCGCAGTGCGATCTGCCGCAGCAGGGCGCAGCTGTGGCCGGCCGCAGCGTGGGCGGTGCGAAAGGTTGCGGCTGTCGGCTGCAGCGCGATCTGCCACACGCAGGGCTCTGCAATCACCACTTGCCCGTTTTGGCGAGCGAGTCGGCCGGCGCCGGGAGCAAGGGCCTCATCGTCGGCGGCGTTCCACAGCAGCGCACGGCCGTCGCGGGTGCGGTCACGAAATGCTTCCGGCAGCCCGTGGCCGTTGAAGGGATCAGGCGCGGGTTCGGCGCCCTCGGGGCCGCTCAGGAGGGGGCCGGCGACGGCGTCATGCACCTGCCAGACGTAGCCGCCGGCGCAGAAACGCGGACCGAGATGGGCGCGTTCTGTGGTGGGGTCGAGCAGATCGACGCGCAGGCGGCCGTTGTTGAGATGAAGCATGGGCACACGTTTCGCGGGATGGATCTAATCCCGCCGCGGTTGACTCCGGATTGGCCCGGATGGGTCAGGCCTTGGTGCCGGTGATGCCAGGGCCGCGGAACGGGGGTGTGCCACCGCCGTGGAGACGTTGGTAAAAGGGATCTCCGGGTTGAATCGACCCTCGCGCGACGGCTTGGTTGGTGAAGGCGGATTTGTAGAGCGCGGTCAGCAGTTCAAGCGTGCGCCGGGCTTCCGGACCGGACGTGCGCGGGCAGGTTCCGCGATCCATGTCGCGCACAAATTCGTTGAGCTGGGCGCCGTGGGTCGAGCCGACATCGGGCGGGAAACTTTGCCAGGCCTGCAGCAGCGAATCGTCCTGCGCGGGCGGCACGAGAGTGAGTTTCCAGTTGTCGCGGGTGTAGCCGTAAAGGTGGGTGAGCTCGACCGTGGCGCGTTGGTAGTCGAGACGCAGATACGTTTCCTGGCGCGGGCTGAGCGCGCTGTTGACGATGGACCCGAAGGCGCCGTTGGCGAAGCGCACCAAGGCCATGGAAACGTCTTCGACCTCGATGTGGCGGTCGAGGGTGCCGGCCATGGCGCGGACTTCCTCCCAATCGCCCATCAGATCGAGAAAGTGATCCATGGCGTGGATGCCGAGGCCCATGGTCGGGCCACCGAGTTCGGTGTTCCAACGTCCGCGCCACGGCACGGCGTAGTAGGCCTCGTCGCGATACCAAAGCGTGTTGCACACGGCGACCAGCGGACGGCCGAGTTGGCCGGAAGCGGCGAGACGTTTCAGGTGAACGTTCGAGGAGGCGAAGCGCATCTGGAACACGCAGGCGGTGTAGCAGCCGGTGCGTTGCTCGATCTCGCGAATGTGATCGAGCTCGGCCAGCGAGCCGCAGAGCGGTTTTTCGCACAACACCCAGGCGCCGGCTTCCATCGCGGCGATGCTCTGCGCAGCGTGCTGGCCGGGCGGCGTGGCGATGAGCACGATGTCGGGGCCGACCTCGCGCAGCATTTTTTCGAAATCGGTGTAGGCGGCGGGCACGTTGGCGCGGGCGCAGAAGGCGTTGACGCGATCGGCGTCGATGTCGACGGCGGCGACGAGTTCGACGCGGCCGTCGGTCGCCTCGACGGCGCGCAGGTGGGCATCGCAGATGGAGCCGGTGCCGACGAGCACGGCACGGTAGGTTTTGTTCATGGGATTAAAGTCAGCGGGAAACGTTGCCCGTCGGTTTGGCGCGGGCGGTGTAAACAGTGAGGCCATCGAGATTCTGACGCGGTGCAGGGAAGAACCACGAGGCGAAGTAGCCGACGATGATGCAGGCGGCGATGGCGGCGGGGTTGAGCAGGATCGGACTCAGGACGGGGCGCAGCAGGACGGCGCAGGCGATACTGGCGCCGGTGCCGATGAGCGCGCCCTGCCAGTTGGTGCGGCGACTGAAGAGGCCGAGAGCATAAGTGCCGGCGAACCCGCCGCCGAGGATGGCGGTGAGCTGCAGCATGGCGTCGAACATGGACTTGATGTCGAAGTAGGTGAAGAGCACGGCGACGGCGGTGCTGATCACGCCGGCGAGAATCGTGACCACGTAGGCGAGACGCAGGCTGACCTGCGCAGACGGGGATTTGAACAGTCGCTCGTAGAAATCGACCGAAGTGAGGGTGGCGACGGAGTTGAGGCCGCTGGACAAGGTCGACATGGAGGCGGCGAACAGACCGGCGATGATGAGGCCGGTGATGCCGATCGGCAGTTCGGCGGCGATGAAGACGGGGAAGGTCGCGTCGGTGTCGATGAGCGGATTGAGCTGGCCGGGATGCGTTTTGTAGAACGCGTAGAGCGCGGTGCCGATGGCGTAGAACAGGAAGCTGCCCGGAATGACCACGGCGGCGAGGGTGAGCACCGAGGACCGCGCACTGCGGTCATCGCGGGTGGCGAGCACGCGCTGCATCATGACCTGTTCCTTCGGCCAGGTCGGCACGTCGGTCAGGACGACAAGAAAGATCGCCCACACGGTTGGTGATGTGAAATCCCAACTGAAATCGAAGATGCGGGCCTTCTGATCGTCGCTGGCAATCTGCAGCACGGTGCCGAGGCCACCGTCGATATCACTGATCATGTAGCCGATGGCGAAGAGCGCGCCGCCGATCATGACCACGACCTGGATCACATCGGTCCAGATGACGGCCTTCATGCCGCCGATCAACGTGTAGAGCGTGGTCACGATGCCCATCAGCACGATGCACACCACGACGTTGGCGCCGGTGACGCTGGAGATGGCGAGGGCCGGCAGGTAGAGCACGATGGACAGGCGACCGACGAGTTGGAAGAGAATCGTGAGCGCGCTGCTCATCAACCGGATCGACGGATGGAAACGGATTTCCAGAAAGTGGTAGATCGACGTGAGGTTGAGCCGCCGGATGACGGGGATGATTTTAAAGGCGACATAGAGCAGGCCGAAGACGCCGATGCACTGCTGCGCGAGGTAGAGCCAATTGGTCGAAAACGACAGGGCGGGGATGGCGATGAAGCTGATCGCGGAGGTGCCGGTGGCGTAGAGACTCAGTCCGGCGGCCCACCACGGCACATCGCGACCGGCCAGAAAGTAGTCCTCGGTCGAACCGCGTTTTTCCTTCACGTAGCAATACCAGCCGACGCCAAGCATGCCGAGCAGGTAGACCGCGATGACGACCCAGTCGGTGACGGGCAGTGAGCGTTTGGTCTGCACGACCTCGACGACATAGGCGCGCGGACCGTCGGCGGTGGCGAGATCGAGCAGGAACCCGCGATTGACGGGACGAAGATTTTCCAGCGTGCCGGGGAGCTCGATTGAGCCGACGTGCGCCCACGTATCGGTGATCGAGTGGTAGTAATTGACGCTCAGCGCGCGGTCGCTGTCGAGATGAGCGGCGAGCCGAAACGCCTGGCCGGACGGAGCGATCTGATCGCCGAAAGCCGGCTGCAGCGGCTCGGCATGGACCTCGGGCAACACTTCGCTGGGCACCACCAGCGCGGCCGGATCGGCGCCCTCGGGCAGCGGTCGCAACGACAACGAAACCAAGTCGGCGGTGTTGGTGGCAAACGCGGTGAACGGCAGGAAGAACAGCACGCCGATCAACAGGCGGCGAAGGGAGACGAAACGCATGTCAGGGAGTATCGAAGAAGAGGCGCACGAAGGCGGAAGCGGAACGGAATCCGGGGCGGGACGGCCTGACGCTCTGCAAACGAAATCATTTCACAAGTCATTAATTACCATGAAATTTCATAAGTTTATTAGCCTCTGAAATTCGGAAGGTTACGGGACGTCACCGGCGAGAAAAAACTGCACCGGAAACTGCGGTGCGGTGAAATTTCCCGGCACGTTGCGAACGGGGCATGATCGCGAAGATCCGAGTGAACCTATGTTCCGCAAATGATGTTAAACGCAAAGACCGCGGAGCCGCAAAGCACGCCGAGAAGGGCGGTGAGGAAATCGCGACAACTTGCGCGGACGCTCACCCAGCGGTGAATCCGGGGGAGGTGGGTTTGGCGGAATCTCACGCTGTCACCTCTGTGGCTGAACCGCGGAATATAGGGTGAAAGATCCACGCTCCCTCCCGTGCCGTAGGGGTCTGGCTTGTCAGACCCGTTTCATCCTGTCGATATGCCGCCACTCTGCGCAGCGGTCGTCGGCGAGCGACGACCCTACATTTGTGAAGCGGCCAGTCTGCTTGAGTAGGGCTTGCTGCAG
>CBINJL010000326.1:0-4549 GCA_966250925.1 uncultured Opitutus sp.
GGTTCGCTGCGGGCGCTCGATCGCAGCGGCGCGTTGGATTTTCTGGCCGAGCGCGGCATCGACACGATCAGCTATTTCCAGGTCGATAATCCGCTCGTCCGCTGCATCGATCCGGCCTTCATCGGCTGGCACCTGCGCACCAAGTCGGAGATGTCGAGCAAGATGGTGCCCAAGGCCTACGCCGGGGAAAAGGTCGGACACTTCTGCACCCAGGGCGACCGCCTCGTGGTGGTGGAGTATTCCGATCTGCCAAAAGCGTTGCAGGAGGAAACCGATCCCGCCACCGGGGGCCTGCGTTACCTCGCGGGCAGCATTGCGATTCACATCCTCGACCGCGATTTCGTGCGCCGCATGGCGCGGGGCGAAGACGGCGTTGCGCTGCCGTTCCATCGGGCGAACAAAAAAATCCCGACCGTCGACGCGCAGGGCGAGCCGGTGAAACCGAGCGAACCCAACGGCATCAAGTTCGAGATGTTCGTTTTCGATGCGTTGCCGTTTGCGCGCAACCCGGTGGTGATCGAGACGAAACGCGAAAACGATTTCTCGCCGGTCAAAAACGCCGAGGGTGTCGATTCACCGGCGACCTGTCGCGACGACCAGCTCCGCCAGTTCGTGCGCTGGGCCAACGCCGAAGGCGCCGCGGTGCCGGCCGACGACAGCGGTCTGCCGCCGTTTGCCTTCGAAGTCGCGCCGTCGTTTGGCTACGACGAAGCGTCGTTTGCCGACGCCTGGCGCGCCGCTGAGCCGAAACCGCAGATCGGCGCGGGCGTGGTGCTGGCTTGAGCGCCGGTCGGCTTCCGTCAACCTGAACCGGGGCCCATGCGCCCCGGTGTTTCCATTCTCCAACTTCATTCCGCCATGACGATGATCGACAAAATCAAGGCCGCCGGCAGTGCCGGTGCGCTCCTCGACTCCACGGTCGAAAACCTGAACACCTGGCTTGCCGCGGGTCTGCCCGATTGGGTGGCGCAAAGCGTGGGCGAGCTGGTCGAGCAGGAAGCGTGGGAGGAACTTAACGACCGGTTTTATCAATACCTCGCCTTCGGCACCGGCGGCATGCGTGGACGCACGATCGGCCGGGTGTTGACCAAGACCGAGGAAGGCACGCCGGGACCGCAGGGCACGCCGACTCACGCCGCCGCCGGCTCCAATGTGCTCAACGACTTCACCTTGGTGCGGGCCACGGTCGGTCTGTTTCGCTACGTCAGCAGTTATCTGCGCACGAATGACCGGCCGGAGGTGCCGACGCTCGTGATTGCGCACGACGTGCGCCACTTCTCCCGTCACTTCTGCGAACTGGCGGCTTCGACCTGGGTGCGGCTCGGCGGCAACGCCTTCATCTTCGACGGTCCGCGTTCGACGCCCCAGCTCAGCTTCAGCGTGCGCTGGCTCGGCGCGCATTGCGGGGTGGTCATCACCGCCAGCCACAACCCGCCGCACGACAACGGATTCAAGGCCTACTTCGAGGACGGCGCCCAGGTGGTGCCGCCGCACGACAAGAGCATCGTGGCCGAGGTCAACGCGGTCCCGCTTGGCGAGTTGTCCGCCTTTCTTGATGTCGCGATTGATCGGGTCGTCACGCTCGGCCGCGCGGCCGATGAGGCCTATCTCGCCGCGGCGGCGCAGGCGGTGATTGATCCCGGGATATTCAAGCAAACCCAACTCGGCATCGGCTTCACCAACATCCACGGCGTCGGCGGGGTCGCGTCGGTGCCCTTGCTCAAGAACGCCGGTTGTGCGGTGAGCGAAGTGCCGGAGCAGAGCGGCTTCGATCCGCGTTTCCCGACCGTCAAGTCACCCAACCCGGAAAACGCCGAGGCGCTTGCGCTGGCGGTGAAGTTGGCCGAAAAGGACGGGCTCGACGTGATCGTCGCGACCGATCCGGACTGCGATCGCATGGGCTGTGCGGTGCGGGGAGCCGACGGTAGGATGCACCTGCTGACCGGCAACCAGATCGGTGCGTTGCTGGCCGACTACCGTATAGGCAAATACAAGGAGCTCGGCTGGATTCCGGCGGAAGGTTCGCCGCGTGTGGCCATGATCAAGACGTTCGTCACCACGCCGCTGCAGGATGCGATCGGCCAGGCGCATGGTGTGAAGGTCATCAACACCCTGACCGGCTTCAAGTGGATCGCGGCCAAGATGCGCGGTTATGAGGAGACGTTGAAGGCGGCTTTGCTGGCCGAAGGCATCGGACTCGATTATGACGCCACGCCGTTTGCCTCGCGGGCGAAATTGCTGCAGAAGCACAGCACGTTCTATGCGTTTGGCTGCGAGGAAAGCTACGGTTACCTGCCCAACGATTATGTGCGCGACAAGGACGGCAACGCGGCCTGCCTGATGTTTGCCGAACTTTGCGCGGCGGCAAAAAGTCGCGGCGAGAGCGTGCTCGACCGGCTGGATGCGCTGTATCGGCAGCACGGATACTTCACCGAAGGCACGATCAACCTCTACTACGAAGGCGCGACCGGTGCGGCGAAGATCAAACGCATCCTGGAAACCTACCGTTCCGATCCGCCGCGCGATTTCGGCGGCGTGGCGGTGGCGAAGTTCGAGGATTTCGGCGTGCAGTACATCCGCGATGCCGACGGCGAACTGATCCCCAAGCAGGACTTGTACTTCGTGACGCTGGCCAATGGTTATTCGTTTGCGGCCCGCGGCAGCGGCACGGAACCGAAGATGAAGTTCTACGTCTTCGCCAACGCGCCGGTGGGCGAGGGTGACGACCTCGCTGCGGTCAAGACGGCGGTGGCGCAGGAGCTGGAGCGGATCAAGGGCGCGATCGAAGCCGACGCGAAGCAGCGCGCCGAAGGCTGAAATCGCGGCGCCGGTTCGCAGATTGCAAGATTCCGGCGGGCGAAAAACCCTCCGAAAAGTGCGAGGCGGTTTCCGTAACCGCCTCGTTTTTAATAAGCTGGAAAGGTGGTGAGTAAACCGTTGACAGCGGCTGGCGCGCCCGGTGTTCTCTCCGTTTTTCCCATGAAAGTCGTCTCTTCCATCAAGTCCGCCAAGAAGCGCCATCCGGCCTGCCAAGTGGTTCGCCGCAAGGGCCGCATCTACGTGATCAACAAGGTTGAGCCGCGTTACAAGGCCCGCCAGGGCTGAGTGGCGTCGTTCCCCGCCATCATTCAAGGAGTTTTACTGTGAAAGCCGAAGGCCATCCCACTCTGAACAACGTCTGCTTCGTGGACGTCGCGACCGGTAAGAAGTTTCTGACCCGTTCCACGCTCAAGTCTTCCCGCAAGGAGAAGATCGACGGCGTCGAATATCTGGTCGTCGTGCGCGACGTGACCAGCGACTCGCATCCCGCCTACACCGGCGAGAAGCGTCTCGTCGACACCGCCGGCCGCATCGAGAAGTTCTCGAACAAGTTCCGCCGCCAGCGCGGCGCGACCAAGTAAGCGCCGACGTTTCGGTCAATCAGACGACTTTTCCAAACCCGTTCCGATTTTGCGGAACGGGTTTTTTGTGCGCGCAGAAGGAGCGGGAGCATCCTGCTTCCGATTTGAGTCTATGGCGGGTTGGCACTTGTGACTTGTGGAAAGACGGAGCACGGGAGCTGGAAGCTCCCGCTACTCTTGGCGAGGGAGCGCGAGAATGGGATTGCGGCGCACGGCGGGGCAGGGTGCGCTCGCGCCGTGTCTGCAGCCAACGCCACCAAGTTGATCGTATTCGATTGTGACAGCACGTTGAGCGCCATCGAAGGCGTTGACGAACTCGCCCGCGTTCGCGGCGAGGCTGCGTTTGCCGAGGTCGAGGCGATGACGCATCAGGCGATGGACGGCCGCATCGCGGTCGAAGCGGTATTCGGCCAGCGCCTGCAGATCATCCGGCCAACGCTAGCGCATGTGGCCGAGATCGGGCAGCGCTACATTGAGACGATGGAGCCCACGGTTGAGGCGACGCTGGCCTGGCTGCGGAGTGCGGGATGGACACCGGTGATTTTGAGCGGCGGATTCCGGCCGGCGATTCGGCCGCTGGCGGATCGATTGGGCATCGAGCGCATCGAGGCGGTCGATCTGTATTTTGATGCGGCGGGCGAATACCAAGGATTTGACGAAGCGTATCCGACCACGCGATCGGGCGGGAAACCGGAAGTCATTCGTCGCCTGAAAATCGAATATGGACCGGCTTGCGTCGTGATGGTCGGCGATGGAGTCAGCGATCTGGAAACGAAGCCGGACGTCGACCTGTTTGTCGGTTTCGGCGGCTACGTGGCGCGCGAGAAAGTGAAGGCCGGAGCGGCGCATTTTATTACCCGTTTGGCGGAGCTGGAGACGATTCTGGAGCGATTTTGACCTGAATCGCTTGCTCCGGGCCGACCGGCGCCTATCCCTCGGGGGCCATGCCTTTCCGGTTGCTTTCCCTTCGCGTATTTTTGGTCGGTTTGATGTTCAGCGGCTTTGCCGGTGCCCTCGTGGCGGCGGGAGGCGGTCACGGCGAGGAGGCCGAGATCAATTTTCCGCTGCCGTTGGACTCCTACGGCGATCACGATTCGCCGAGTGTGATTGAAACGCTCAAGGGCCGCATCGCCGCCGAACCGTTCAAC
>CBINJL010000327.1:0-4538 GCA_966250925.1 uncultured Opitutus sp.
ATCTCTATGGTGATGGCTTCGTTGACATCTGCGATTCCTTCTGTCGCCGATTGCACCGCTTCCAGGGGCGCGATTTGCGACTGTATCTGTTCACGCTGCTGTATCAGTTCCGCCAGCCGATCCTTATCCGTATCCGTGAGATTCTCCGCGCCCTTCGCCATTATTAGGTCAATCTCCCCTTGGATTTCTTTCTCCCGCGATTGGAGCTTCAGGATGGTATAGCGCTGCTGCTCGCCGTCCGTCATCGCATCGATTCCCTTGCGCTGCAAAAGCATCAACTCGATCTGCTCGGCTTGGCTGAGCTGATTGACTGAAAGAATCTTCTCTTGAGCATCCGCCACCTTTTTCAGTTCAGCGGCCTGCTCCTTCTCCAATGCAACAGTAGTCGCCTGCACATCGGCCAACGTCTCCTGCAGCTCAAGCTCACGCTTCGTGCGCTCAAGTTTGGTGAGACCAGCGGCATTGGCGGCGCTGGTCTTTTCCGCAACCTTGGCCAAGAGCCCATCGAGTTGCTCGGTCGTCGAAAGCTCCCTGAAGGCGGCTTCCTGCCGCTTCTCCTGCACGTCACGGATTTCCTTGTTGAGCCGCCCGATCTCGGTCGCGGTCTCGCGCTGCCGCTCCAAGTTGGCCAGCGTCTCCTCGGTCTGCGCTTCGATCTGCTCGGCCAGGGCAACTTGCTCCTCGCCGAAGATGGCGGTGGCGGCGAGGCGCCCCATACTCTCACCGGCCCGATTGAGCCAGCCGAGCACCGTGACCCCGAGATCGAGCGCGGCGCTTTTGGCATCACCCGAGGCTTCACCAAAGCGCCGCACGGCGGCGACATTGGCATCGAGGGCGTCTTCACTCTCCTCCGCTCGGTCGATGAGCATATCAAAAAACCCGGTCACCGCGGTGACGAGCGCCCCGGCGGCGAAGATCTTGCCCACCTTTTCCCAGTTCTTTGCAAACTCCTCGCCCCGGCGCTGCGCGCTATCGACGGCGGCGTTGAAGCGGGAGGGATCGAGGCCCAGGCGGGCGCGAAGTTCGGCAGCAAACGACATGGGGCGTCTCCTCTCAGTTGCGGGCCGGATCGGTGGCGCGCAGCAACCACTCGCTGATGGCCGTGGCGGAGCGGTCGACGACATCGCGCCCCTGAGCCAAGTCGTCGGCGCGCAGCAGGGCGAAGGCGGCGGCGAGGGGCAGATCCAACACCACCGCCGGGGGCCAGCCGAAGCGGCGACCAAAGGCCGCGACGAAGCCCTCAGGCAAGGAGGGCGCCTGCGGCTTGAGCGGCTTCCACCGCCCGCTCACATCGCCCGCCTGCGGCGCATCCTGAAACGCACCCTCCAACATCCGGGACAGATCGCGATCGAGCAGCCGCCGGGGCAACAGACTCATCCGCCGCAAGCGCAGTGTGAGCGCAAGGCGCTGGGCAGCGAGCCGCGGCGTGCGCCACCGGGACACTGCGCAGGGGCGATAGTGAGGCGAGAGCCGCCACAAGATCGCAGCCAGATCAGCGAACGGAGCGGCGTGTGAAGCAGCAGGGACACCGACAAGAAAGCGCCGCACCACGAAATTTCCGGTGAGCACCAGATCGAGCCAGGCGCGCACCGTGAGCGGGAGCAGGGGGAACCCATGCAGCGACAAGGCTACATCGGAGAGGAGGGCGAGTTGGCGGCGGTCACGCTCTGCGGCCAACTCCGCGCGAATCTCGGCGGGCAGCATCGACGGCATCATGCCGGCGATGCCGTGTCAAAAACGCCGCGCGGCCTAGATCCGGCCCGCGCGCGTCTCGGGGCGCTCATGAGCCACCAGCGCGAGGCGGCCGGGCGAGCCTACGGGGCGGGGCAGCCGCGAAATACTGGCGGCGGCCACGAGCAGGTAGTGCGAGAGGATGTAGTTGCGCTGCTTGTTCGAGGAAGGCGCCGCGCCGTGCAGGCGGCAGCACGCGGCCTCGATCAAGGGCGCCAACTCATCGGGGATGGTGAGCGTCACCTTCATACCGGCACCACCCTGTTGCCGATGGTGAGGGCGTGATCTACGATCGAAATCGCCTCCTCCTTCGTGCGGGCCAGAGTTATAAGGGGCCGCGGCGGACTGTCGTAGCCCTTGGTGATATGGTAGCGGCGCATCTTACCGGCCCCTTCGGGCACGATGCAGTAGCGCGAGAGCGAATCTGGCGCCGGATACAGCCACCGGCGGTAGTAGCGCACGAGGTTGCGCAGCAGCTTGGCTCGCTGCTGGGTATCGTGCTCATCGTATATCCAAACCGGCAGGATCTCCTCGCGCACGGCCACATGGCCGAGCGTCGCGGCGGTGACCATGACCCGCTCGCGGTGGGGGCCCAGCACGCGGTCGAGCAATTCGCACACGCGCATTTCCTCTCCGGGCGGGGCGGGCCGCACCGGGTGCTGGTATATCTCGATGGTCGGAGTGGGCGGCGGCCGCGTGGCCTGCGCCCGCTCGTAGCTGCCCCGCTGGCGGATGGCCGGCAACACCTCGCCGGTAACCCAGCGCCGAAACAACCGCGCCACCGGCTTGCGGCTGCGGAAGATCAAGGCGTAGAGCCCGGACTCGTTGATCGTGAGAAGCTCCTGCGGGCCACCAAGGGTATATGTATTACATACTCCCTTCTCATCGGGCTCCAAGTTCGCCAGCGCCTGGCTCGTGTTCTGAATCTCCAGCGCTTGGCAAACATCCTTTGCTACGAACCGCGGGGCGGTCGCGTCGCCGACGACGCGGACGCCTTGGACGTCGAAGAGGAAGAGGCTGGGTTTGGTGGCGGGAAGAGGATCGGCCACAAGTTTAACATCGCTGGCCCGCTCGGGAAGCGCCGACCTATCTCCCAATCCTGAAGCGTCCTCAAGTTTACGCCCCACTTCGTGGCGGCTTGGCTTTGGCTCAAGCCCTCCCGGGCTCGGGCTGCTTTGATCTGTCTTGCCAGATCCATCTGGTATGCGAGCATGCGGCATCTGCAACTCCTGTCTAAAGGTTGAGTTGTGGTGTGGGGCAGTCTCGGACTAGGGGACTGCCCCTTTAACGGGGTTATCTATACGGCAAACGCCGCAGGCTAGTCAAGCGCGAATCTCATTGAGCATTTCCTGATGGGGGATAAGGGTTCTGCCCCATGGGCGCAAAATTCTACGGTTCGGCTCGATCCAACGACAACGAACAGCAGGAAGGCGGCGGCGCCAAGTATGGCGTGCTACTGCGGCAACTTACCTCCCAGGGCTGGACTGTCGTGAGCGAGGGCTCCTCCGGCGCTCAACTCGCAGGGCCCAAGAAAATGCGCAAGCTGGACAAAGGCGCGATCATCGTCGGCATCCCCTTGGTCCTCCTTTACGGGCTAGGGCTCTTTCTCATCGGCATCGCCTTGCTCGACTACGTCTTCCTCACACCCCGCTCGTCTCATTTTCTAGACCGCACAAATCCCCGCCGTCCGCCGCTATCCTAAAAACCAAACCCCCGGCAAGCACGGGGCTCACCGGGGGCGGGTTGCTTCGATGTCTGCGATGACGGCCGAAAGGGAAGGGCGGCTCAGCTCACGACGATACGCAGGAGGTGATCCTGCGCCCGGTTGTCCTCGGGGTTTTCGCCCGAAATGGTGTCGGTCACGGTGAGGGTGGCGGTGTAGGTGCCGGCCCCACTGGGCGTGCCGCTGATCTCGCCGGTGGAGGCGTTGATGGTGAGGCCGCTGGGCAGGCCGGTGGCGGCGTAGGCCACGGTGGCACCGGCGCGCGTGTTGGAGGCACTGGCGTCAAACGCAGTCATCGGCGTGCTGTTGGTGAGGGCGAGGGAGTAGGGCTCGCCGTCTTCGGCCAGCACGCGGGTGATGCAGGGGTTGTAGAGGCGGGTGAGGGTGAGCGAAAACTGGATCGGGTTATCCTTGCTGCGAGTCGGGGCCACGGGGCCGACCTTCCACCACTTGCCGAGCGCGTAGATGATGTAGCCGGGGCGCGGCAACTTGTCGGTGATCTTGGCGAGCTGCAGCTTGAGGGCGCCACTCTCGAAGCCGGCGGTGGTCTTGCTGCCCATGGGGGCGCCCGAGGGCTTGGCCGCGCGGGTCTCCACCGCCTCCTCGCCGAGGGAGTCGTCGATGTAGAGGTAGCGGATCGGGGCGGCGGAAACGAGGATGTTGTAGCAGAGGGCCACGACCTCGTTGAGGAGGGACTTGCCGTCGGTATAATCGGGAGCAGGCATGGTGAGCAGGAGGGCGAGGGTGGAAACGTGAGAAGGCGCCGCGACGCGCCGCGGCCAAGTGATGAGGGTCGGGCGGTGTCAAACCGCCCACCGCTCCAAGGCGCGCCGGCTCCCTCGCGCCCAGAACACCCCGTCGATCACCAACTCGCACTGGTTGCGCCGCCCCTGGCGGGCCTGCACGATGCACCAATGCGTGCGCGGGCCGAGGCCCGAGTCGGCCACACCCTCGGCGACTACGCGACCGCGCTGCGCCTCGAGAGCGTGCTGTCGACACGTCTCGGCATCGGGCCCGCGCTCCGCCCGATCGGCGGCCTGCACGCGCTGCGAACGCAGCCCGCCGAGCCGCCCCCGCCAGCGGC
>CBINJL010000328.1:0-4537 GCA_966250925.1 uncultured Opitutus sp.
AGCATGATGACATCGATCAGGTCGCCATCGGTCAGAACGGGCGACTGCGCGAGGCGTTGCACGACTTCCGGCGTGAGCAGGTCCTGCCAGCGCCGCACGTCGTGAAAGGTGCCTTCAAAATCAAGCTGCTCGCCCCACCGCCCCGTCATGCGCGGATCGGCCGAAACCACGTCGACCCGTCCGACGCGCAGATGCAGCGTGCGAACGACCACCGCTTTGGGCAACTCCGCCGCGCTCAAGGGAATGCCGGCATGGGCGTAACGCGGGACGTGTTGGTCCACGTGCCGGGCCAACGCTTCGCCAAACGCCTCGGCATTGCTCCGGCCCTGCGCATCGATCTGCACGAGGAGTTGGGTGAGGTCGATCGACAGTTCCTCAATCACCAGTTCGGGCTGATCAAGCGTCCCCATCTCCGCCTTGCCGGCAAAGTCAGCCACGCTGAAAAACGTGCCGCCGCCGAGCGTGGCGGGATTTTCCACCCGCAGGCCACCGCCGGAAAACGCGCCGGTCGCCGGATTGACCGCGAGACTGCGAATCCCGGTCGGAAACCCGCTGCGCTGGCTGAGCGTGCGCGCCACGCCCCAGGGCAGAAACAGCATCCACGCGAGCACGATCGCCGCCGCCAGCACCAACAGTAGCACGACGAGTTTGACCAACACGCCGCCTTTTTCGGAGCGGCGTTCCGAACGGCGGATGAAACGGGCTGTCATGGCGGCAACGCGCTCAGGCAAAGTTTTCCGTGACCAACACCAGCGTCGGCGCGGCGGCCGTGAAGGCAAACGTGCCGGCGTAAGGCAGCAGGACGTTGTCGCCCTTGACCAGCGGGGCGTCGCCCGCGCCGTCGAGTTGCCCGCGCACCACACTGAGCAGGCGCGGCTGTTCACCGGCGGCAAATTCCAGGGTTTCGCCCGCGGCCAGCGGCACCCGGCGGATGCGAAACTCGGCGCTGTCGGCGATCACGGCATCGACCTCGGCCGCGCGCACCGCCTCCGGTTCGAACAAATCCCAGTCGATCGACGCCAGCGATTCGGCGATGTGCAGCTGCCGCGGCTTGCCGTCGAGGCCCACGCGGCCCCAGTCGTAAACGCGGTAGGTGGTGTCGGAGTTTTGCTGGATTTCGAGAATCAGATTGCCGCCGTCGATGGCGTGAATGGTGCCGCTGCGGACCAGAATCGAGTCGCCCGCCGCGACCGGAAACCGGTGCACGCAGTCCTCCAGGGTGTTGTCCACCAGCGCCGCCGCAAACGCCGCCCGGGTCGCGCCCGTTTTCAGGCCCACAATCAGGCCGGCGTCGCCACTGGTTTCGGCGATGAACCAGTTTTCCGTCTTCGGCTCTCCACCCATCGCCGGCGCGATCTCCGCCGGCGGATGCACCTGCAGGCTCAGGCGTTCGCGGCAATCCAGCCACTTGATCAAAATGGGAAACGGCCGCGCCGGATCGTAGCCCGGCCCCATGATCGCGGCGGCATTCGCCTCGATGGTCGCACGTAAGGGTTGCCCGCCGAAACGGCCGCCCGCGATGACCGACTGGGCCTCGGGCCGGTCGACCACTTCCCAGCTTTCGCCGATGGGGCCCGGCCGGGGCAAAACGCGTCCGAGCGCGGTTTCGAGCACGCGACCGCCCCAGACACGATCTTGGTAAAGCGGTTGGAAACGAATGACTTCTTGCATGTGAATAGGCCGTTAAAACCGAAAACGTCGAGAGGGTGATTTACATTTGACCGGCCGACTGACAGAGGTGGAATCGCCCCGGTCCGCTGTCTTTCGCGACCGCCCGCGGGAGTTCACCTCACATGGCCAAGTCTAGGAACTCAAACTCAAACACCAATCGTTCCGGTTTCGCGCCGCCCCGTTATCGTCCGCGGTGGCTGATCGCCGTGCTGTGCCTGTTGCTCGGCCTCTGGCTGTCGGTGGCGTATCTCGATTACAGCCCGTTGCAGGAAGGTTATCTTTCCAACAACACCACCAGCGCGACGGAAAAAAATCTCGTCGGCAAGATCGGCGCCGATGTCGCCCGGGTGAGCTTCATGTGGTTCGGCCTCGGCGCCTGGCTGATCCCGGTGTTTTCCTTCTGGTCGCTCTGGGTCGCGGTGCGCAACGCCCGCCGGCTGGCTTTCACCCGCTTCTCCGCGATGGTGCTGGCGCTGGCTTCGTTCTGCGGCGTGGCCGCGATGATCAAAATCGATTCCTTCGCCGCCAGCCAATACTTCCCCCAGGGACGCCTCGGCGGCTCGTTTGGCCATGTCATCTACGACATGCTGCTGGCCGACACGGTTGGCGTCTTCGGCGCGGCCTCGCTGCTCACCACCATTTTTGTCGTCGCCTGGGTTTTCATTCTCACCCGCGACATCGCCGCCCAGTTCGAAAAAGCCATCGCCGGTTTCAACGACTGGCGTGCCCACCGCGCCGAGCGCGCCGCCGAACGCGCCGAGGAAAAACGCCTCGCCAAGGAAGCCCGCGCCCAGGCCCGGTTGGACGAAAAACGTCTGGCCCAGGACGCCAAGCAGGCCGAAAAGGAACGCGCGGCCCAGGCCCGCGCCGCCCAAAAAGAGGCCGCCAAAACCGCCAAGGCCGCGCCGGCCAAGGGACTCAAAATCGCCGGCGATCAAGGCGACCCGCTCGCCAAACCGCCCGCCAAACGCGAAACGCCCGCGCCGGTCGCCGCGCCCGAGCCTGACCCGGAACCGGAGCCCGAACCCGAGCCCACGGCACCGCCGCCCAAGGTCATCGGCCTGACTCTCGGCCGCCCCAGCAATGCCCGCGATGGCAATGCCGCGGCCGTCGCAGTCGATGGCGAATCAAAGAAGGGTCACCTCAACATCGTCAAAGCCGAGGAGCTCAAAAAAGCCCGCGGCATCAACACGCCCAAGTCGGAAGGCGATTACCGTTTCCCGCCGCTCAAACTGCTCAGCGAGCCGGCCACGCCACACGAGGACAACACCGAGGAGGAGCATCAGCGCAACGCCGACAACCTCCTGCGCATCCTCGACGAGTTCGGCGTCAAGGTCTCCATCGGTGAGATCCACGTCGGCCCCGTCATCACCCGTTACGAGGTGAAGCCCGCGCCCGGCGTGCGCGTTGAAAAGATCGCCGGCCTCGACAAGAACATCGCCCTCGGCATGCGCGCGCAGTCGGTGCGCATCCTCGCCCCCATTCCCGGGAAGGCCGCCGTCGGCGTCGAAGTGCCCAACCAGCATCCGACTCCGGTCGGCATGCGCGAGATTCTCGAATCGACCGACTGGAACAGCCACAAGGCCGAGCTGCCCATCGCCCTCGGCAAGGACGTCTCCGGCAAACCGCTCGTCTCCGACCTGGCCAAGATGCCCCACTTGCTCATCGCCGGCGCCACCGGCTCGGGCAAATCGGTCTGCATCAACTCCATCGTCTCCTCGATCCTGTATTCGAAGAGCCCGCGTGATGTGCGCCTGATCATGGTCGACCCCAAGGTGGTCGAGTTGAAGGTGTTCAACACCCTGCCGCACATGCTCATCCCGGTGGTGACGGAACCGAAAAAAGTGCCCGGCGCGCTCAAGTGGCTGCTCAGCGAAATGGAGCAACGCTACCAGATGTTCGCCAAGTGCAACGTGCGCAACATCGTCGGGTTCAACAACCGCAAGAAGCGCAACGCCACGCCCGATCTGCCCGAACCGATGCCCGACGCCCAGACGGGTTTGCCCGGCGTCGACCCGGCGCTCGACGACGAAATCGAGTTGCCCGATCACCTGCCCTACATCGTCGCCATCATCGACGAGTTGGCCGACTTGATGATGGTCGCTCCGGCCGAGATCGAAACCTCCATCGCCCGCCTTGCCCAGCTCGCCCGCGCCGCCGGCATCCATCTCATCATCGCCACTCAGCGCCCGTCGGTGAACGTCATTACCGGCGTCATCAAGGCCAACCTGCCGTCGCGTATCGCCTTCCAGGTCGCCTCCCAAGTCGACTCGCGCACCATCCTCGACACCAAGGGCGCCGACAACCTCATCGGCCGCGGCGACATGCTCTTTTCGCCGCCCGGCACCGCCCGCCTCGTCCGCGCCCAGGGTGCGTTCGTGTCCGACGAGGAAGTCATGGGCATCGTCGAGTTCATGCAGGTCAACGGCCCGCCCGCCTACGCCCAGGATGTGCAGGCCCAGATCGACCGCGCCGGCGACGACGGCGAAGGCGGCGGCAGCGACGGCGACAGCGATCTCGGCGACGACGAGGAACTGTTCCAACAGGCGCTCGGCGTGCTCAAGGCCAGCAAACGCGCCTCCACCTCCAACATCCAGCGCCGCCTGCGCATCGGCTACAATCGCGCCGCCCGCATCATGGACCTGATGGAGGACAAGGGCATTGTCGGCCCCGAAAACGGTTCCAGCCCCCGCGATATCCTCGTCGACCTCGACAGCCTGTGATGCGCCGGCAACTCCCTCTTTCTCTTTCGTCTTTATCTTTCTCTTTCTCCCCGCCCGCAGGACCAACTCGACGATCACGCATCGCGGCGCTGCGCGCCGTCAGAGAAAGATTAAGATAAAGACGAAAGAGAAAGATCGGCATA
>CBINJL010000329.1:0-4533 GCA_966250925.1 uncultured Opitutus sp.
GGTGCGCTTGAGGCGATGATCGGTGAACGCCTCCGCATCGGCCGCCCGCACGATCGTGATCGGAATCGAAAACACCACGCCGAGCTCGGGTTTTCCGGCCACGTGGGCGTCGGCCCGACTGGTCAGCACGCCACCGCGCTCGCGCGTGGACTCGTCGGCCGGCGGAATGTTGAGAAACAGCGAAAAACTGCGAGGGCCGTTGGCGAGATGCAGATAGTCGGGCGCTTCGATCCAGTCGTCGGCCGGCGTCAACACGAGGTCGGTTTCAAATCCATAACGGGCGTCGCGCGGCACCGCGTCACTCCAAGCGGGTGCGACCGTAACCGCCACGCGTTGACGCGGCTCATCGATACGTTCGCGCAGATACAGGCCGCGTCCTTCTTCCGCAAAGGTGCCGCCTTCGACGATGATGTCATAATACGCGCCGAAAGCCGGTTCATGGCGCAACGCGTCGAGGGCCTGCCAGGCTCCACCAGCGTTGACCATCCCGCGTCCACGCGTCGCCGCATCCTCGTCGGGCAACGGGGTGGCGCCGAGCATGAGCGCCTGTCGCAACAGCACCGGCGCGACGGCGAGGTTATTTTGTTTGGCGGCACTGAGAACCAGAGCGGCGACCCCGGACGCACTGGGCGCGGCCATGGACGTGCCGTTGATCATTTCCGCGCTCTTGAGCGACTCCGCCGAATACGCCGCCCAGGCCGCGCCAGGCGCCATCACATCGGGCCCGATATCGCCGTCCTTGGTCGGACCACGACTGCTGAACTGCAGGGCGGCATCGGGACTTTTTTCGACGGCATTGTAGAGCGTGTGCGCCATCGCGCTCGACGCGTAGGCCCCGACGCCGAGCACGCGATCCGCCTCGCCACCGGCGGAACCGGCGGTGCTGAGTGACGGCCCTTCGTTGCCGGCCGACATGACGGCGAGGATGCCGAATCGTTCCACGAGCCGACGGTAAAGCGTGCTGTTGGCGTCGCGACCGTCCTGGAAGACACTCGATCCGCCCCAGCTCGCGTTCATGATGTCCACGCCATGCCGCGCCGCACTGGCCAGAGCACGGCGCTCACTGAGACCGTAGGACGAGCCGCCGGTGCGAATGTCGCCGATCTTGATCGAGAGAATGCGGGCGCCGGGGGCGATGCCGTTGCGGGCGGTGTTATCCGGAAAATGCGAGGCGGCGATGCCGGCAACGTGCGTGCCGTGCGTGCCGCTGACCGTGACGATCGAAAGCAGGTCACCGTTTTCGTAAACCTGCACGCCGAAGGTCGCATTGGTCTCGGAATCGAACGTGCCGTATTCGCCAGCCACACCGAAGGGCCGCAGCACCTTCTCGTCGGCCAGATCACCGTCGCGATCGGTGTCGACCACGACCCGCCAGTCGGTGCCGTCGTGCCACATCACACAGTCATGAATCGCGCCCGGCCCACTCGCCGCCAGATCGTCCTCCAACGCTTCAAGCAGGTCGGCCCTGGCCACGAGATCGGCTTCGCTGCGCGTGCGATCCGACTCCGCCTTGGCTCGGGCCTTGCGCAACACCGTCGTGTCGCCGCGTTCGCGCTGGGCGCGCAACAGGCTGCGTTCCGCCGCCCATTCGGATTCGACCCGCGAGTTCAGCCGGCGCAACGCGTCGCCTCGAAACAGTTCCGCGGCCGGCTTGAGTCCCACGCGAAAATCGCCGGAAGGATTCGTGATGTTCGCGGGCAACATCAGCACGCGACCGCTCAAGCCCGCCAGTTTGCCGGCGTCGTCCGGCGTGATCACCGTCGACGTATCCACGTCCCCACTACCGGTGCCGTCGATGATGTCGACCACCTTGCGTTCGCCGGTGGTCGTGACGGCGAGCCCCGGAGCGGACGGATCAACGCCGGTGTCAAATATCGCGATCGTGACCCCGCGACCGTCGTAGTCGGGATGCGCGGCAAGGAACGCGTCGGCGCCGACTTCCGCCTTGGGAATGAGTCCGCTTTGCCAAATGGAAAGCGGGTCCGGATCGGCGGCGGCTTCCGGCGGTGTCTCAGCGGAAGCGGCGGTTGCGTTCAGAACAAAAACGGAAACAGGGAGCGCGCACTGGAAGAGCGCCCGGCGAAGAGTCTTGCACAACATGCGAAGACAAAGGCGACCGTCACCGGACGGCGCAAGACCAGCCGTGAGCTCAGTGCACCAAGGCGGCCAGCGTCGCCGGCTCCATCGCCCAGCGCGTCGCAAGAAATGCATTCATGTCAGCGGGCAACGGCGCCGAAAACCGCCAGGGCAAACCGGCTGGTGCGAGGTCGATGATCGCGCAGTGCAGCGCCTGTCGCGGCAGCAGCAGTTTTTCCTCCAAGGCCGGCGTCCAGCCCTGGTCGATGAAGTCAAGATACAGGCAGGCGTCGGGACCGTAGATCTTGTCGCCGACCACGGCGTGACCGAGCCATTGGGCATGGGCACGAATCTGGTGCTTGCGACCGGATTCGATCCGCACCCGACAGAACGTGAAACCGGTTTGCGCGTGCAGTGCCTCGAAGTGAGAAACCGCGGCACGGCCGTCGGCCCGCACCCGATCTTTGACGAAGACCGGGCTGCTGTCGTCAGGCCCGAGCGGTTGATCGACCGTGATCGCTGCACCGACCGTCAGCTCGCCACTCAGGATGGCGAAGTAGGTCTTGTTGACCTGACGACGTTGCATGGCCTGCTGCAGTCGGCTGGCGGTCGCGGCGTTCTTCGCCATCACGACCACGCCGCTGGTTTCGCGGTCGAGGCGAAACACGAGATGGATGCGCTCGAGTCCGGTGTATTCGCGCGCCGCGCCGACAAGACTCGACCACGGCCCGGCCTTGGACGGATGCACCACAACGTCGCCGGATTTGGCCACGACCAGCACATCCTCGTCCTCATGCAGAATCCAGGAACGAAACTCAGCCTCGTCGAGCAAGCGCACCCGGTCCGTCCGCTGCGGACGCGGCGGCCACGCGCAGGCGCGGCCGACCCATTCCTCAGGAAACGGTTCGGTCGTCATGCGGATAGGCGCGAACGGCGCGAATAGCCGGCCAGCACGCGGGCGGCGCACCACGACGTGAACCGCAGCGGCAGGCGCGCGGAGATGAAACACTGCAGCTTGTTCAGCCAGCCCGTGACGACATGTCCGCGATCCGAACGCAACGCCGCCATCGCCTCGGTCACCACCTCGTCGCTCGTCTGCATGAAGCGGGCGGACAACGCTCCCGGCCGCATGCCGGCAACGTCATGAAAATCGGAAGCCGTCGGCCCCGGACAAACCGCAAGCACCTTCACGCCGGCGTCTTTCAACTCGGCCCGCAACGCATAGCTCCATTGCAGGATGAACGCCTTGGACGCGCCATAAGTGGCCAGCCGCGGCGACGGTTGAAACGACACGATCGAGGCCAGATTCATAATCGCCCCACCCCGTTCGCGGAGCAGCGGCAGCAGCGCGGCGGTGACGGCCAGCACGGCAGAGATGTTGACCTCCACCAGCTTGCGATGGTCGTCAATGTCCTCGGGAGCAAACTCTCCGAAGACGCCGACGCCGGCGTTGTTGATTAGCAGGATCGGCCCCCGGTCTGGCTGCTCCCGCAGGTCGGCTAATACCTGCTCCAGTGCGGCGGCTCGGGACCGATTATCACTCAAATCAGTTTCTATGTGCCGCAGGTTAAGTTCCGCTAAATTTACCTCCGGGCGACGCCGGGAAAGGTTGCAAATGCGAGGCGCCGGACGCACCTTTCCCATGTGCGCTACGAACGATTTTCCGATGCCGGAAGATCCACCGGTCAGAACGACCGATGCGAAGGGGAATTTATGGCGGGCTGGCGCAGTCACGACGGGAGGAGCGAAACGAGTTTTCTCGGTCAAAAACCCGAAAGGAATAAATAACCATGAGTAAAGACAACCGTGCTAACGAACTGATCGTCTCCGGCATCCACCTCGACCTCACGCCTTCGCTCAAGACGTATGTGCAGGAAAAGACCGAGCGACTGTTTCGACACGAGGAACGCATCGTCCGGCTACGCGTGGAAATCGAATTCGACGCCGAGCAGGATCCCGCCCACCGCTTCACCGCCAAGGGGCACATTGAAATCAACGGTCCCGACATGAATGCCTCCGTGGCGACGGACGAGGCCCATAAGGCCGTCTCTCTTCTGACCGACAAACTCGATCGCATGCTCCGGCGCCGTGCCCGCTTCTTCAAAGTGAAACGCCACCGCGCGACCATCGCGTCGCTGTCCGATGCGATGATGCCTGAGCCCGCCTGAGCGCGCGCCACGTTTTGTCCCTTGCCTGAAGGCCCGTCCGATGACCGAGAGACGGGCCTTTTTTGTGTCCATTGAGGGTGGTTTGCGGGCCCCGAAAATTAAGCAAATTATCGCTTGCCCTGTCTCCGCTTCGCCCTCTTCTTCTCCCTTCCCTTGGCACCCGTAGCTCAATTGGATAGAGCGTCTGACTACGGATCAGAAGGTTTGGGGTTCGACTCCCTACGGGTGCGCCAATTTTAAAAACGTCCGGTTTCGACCGGGCGTTTTTTTTGTGCCCACCGCCGTTGGC
>CBINJL010000330.1:0-4519 GCA_966250925.1 uncultured Opitutus sp.
CTCGATCCGTGCGCCCGCTCCAGACCACGAGTCCCGCGAGCACCGCCGTGGCCACCACCAACATCCCAATGTTCTGCTGCATCCATCCGCTGAATCCCAGCACGCTCCGCGTCAGCCCGGGCAGCGGCTGGCCTTTCAGCAGGTTCGCGAAAATGCCTTCGAACTTTGGCACCACAAATCCCATCAACGCCGCCACGACCGCGCCGGCCACCGTCATGATGATCGCCGGATAGGTCATCGCCGCCATGAGTTTCCCGCGGACCTGCTCGGACTTTTCCTGAAACTGGGCCAGCCGGGCCAAAACCACCGCAAGCACACCCGCCGCTTCACCCGCCCGCACCATGTTAAGGTAAACCCGATCAAAGCTCCGCGGATGCTCCGCCAACGCATCCGACAGCGCCCCGCCCGCCTTCACGGTTGTCGCTACCTGCAACAACGTTTCGCGAAACGCTCCGGCCTCCTGCTGCCGCATCAGCACCTCAAGTGCCCGCAACAAGGGCATTCCGGCGGCGAGCATCGTAGCCAATTGTCGGGTGAAAAACCGATGCCGCTGCGCCCGCCCGGCGAACGCCAACCTCACCAACCGACGTTTCATTTTCGCCGATTCACTTGTCGGCTTTTCCTGCGACTCAGTCGGCCGGACTTCGGTCGGATAATGCCCGCGCGTTTTCAACTCAGCCGCCACCTGCGCGATGTTTGCGCCGACGATGCTGCCGCTGATTTCACGGCCACTGTTCGCGTCGATCGCACGGTATTCAAATGTCGGCATGGCTGGCGGCGTTCAGGTGTGTTGCAACACTTCGTCGAGCGTGGTGCGGCCGTCCTGCAATGCGGTGATCGCACTTTCTCGCAACGGAATCATCCCGCCTCGTTTCGCCAAGGCTCGCAGTTCCTGCGTCGATGCCTTCTCCGCGATTCGCTCCCGCAAGGCCGGATCAACCGGCATCCATTCGAAGATGCCCATTCGCCCACGATACTCCGATAGACCACAGTGCACGCAGCCGCGTCCGCGGCGAAATCTCGCCTCGGCTGCCATTTCCGCCGCCATGCCGATGGCCTGCAATTGCTCGGCCGTCGGCACGGTTTCCTCGCTGCATTTTGGACACACCGTGCGCACGAGACGCTGCGCCAACACGGCGTCGAGCGTTGCCGCGACCAGAAATGGTTCGATGCCGAGATCGAGCAGTCGTGTCACCGCTCCGGCCGCGTCGTTGGTATGCAGCGTCGCCAGCACCAGGTGTCCAGTCAGGGCCGCCTGCACCGCGATCTGCGCAGTCTCCAGATCCCGAATCTCGCCGATCATGATCACGTCGGGATCATGCCGCAGCACCGTGCGCAACACCCGGGCAAACCCCAGACCGATCGTCGGCTGCACCGGAATCTGCATGACGCCTTCCACGTCGTATTCCACCGGATCTTCCGCAGCCAGCAGTTTGCGCTCCGTCGTATTCAAGACCTGCAACAGGCTGTAGAGCGTGGTCGTTTTGCCCGACCCGGTCGGACCCGTGACCACAATCATGCCGTGCGGCCGGGCAATCGCCTGCCGGAGCCCGGCCAGCACCGGCGGTGGCAGACCAAGTTCGTCAAACGCCAGCCGACGCTGCGCCTGATCCAGCACCCGCAGCACCACCGACTCTCCTGCCTGCGTCGGCAAGGTCGAGATGCGCAGATCGACCGGGTGGCCGGCCAGAGTGAGCCGCAGGCGGCCGTCCTGCGGCACCCGCCGCTCCGCGATGTTCAGGTTGGCAAACACCTTCAATCGCGAGGCGATCGGCGCCGCCAGATTACGCGGCGGCGGCGCGACTTCATACAACGTGCCATCGACCCGATACCGAATCCGGTATTCGCGCTCAAAGGGCTCAAAATGGATATCCGAAGCCCGGGCGCGAATCGCCTGCGCCAGCACGATGTTGACCAGCCGCACCAACGGTGCCTGTGCCGCCAGGTCCTGTAATGACTGCGTGGATACGGCATCATCTTCGCTCCCGAAATCCGCCCCGATTTCCTCGATCCCGGCGAGCGCATCCTCCCAGCTCATTTCGTCGCGGCCATAGTGACGTTCGATCAGAGCCTCCACTTGCGCCGGATCGGCCACCACCAACCGCACTTCCCGTCCAAACGCAAAGGTCAGATCCTCGACTACGCGGGGATTAAACGGATCGGCGGCTAACAGCGTGACGCACGTCGGTTCCACCTCCATGGGCGCCACGCCGTAGGTGCGGGCTCGTTCCGCTCCGACCAGGGCCAGTCCTTCGCCGGGCAACTGCGCCGGCACTGTCGACGCAAAGTCGTAGCCCAGATGATCGGCCACGGTCTGCAGCAGTTGCGTGCGTTCGATCCAGCCGTGTTCCAGCGCCACCACGGCCACGCCGCAACCGGACACCGCATGGCGCGCCGCCGCCACTTCCAACTGCTCGGCATCAAGCAGACCGCGCTCCCGTAGGAGCTCACTCAAGAGATGATGATGGGCCTCGAACATCGCGACAGTGTCGCCCGAGGCCAGCGGGCTATCCTTTCGGAACTACATTTCCGACACCTGCATGCCCATTTCAAGCAGCTTGTTGCGCATTGTCTCGGGGTCCTGTGCTTTTTCCACGGCCGTGTCGGGCGTGATCAGCTCACGATTCACCAGACTCATCAGGTGCGTATCCATCGTGATCATACCCAGATTCGCGCCGGTTTGAATCTCGGACGGGATGCGGAAGGTCTTGTTGTCGCGGATGAGCGAGGCGATCGCCGTGGTGGTGACCATGATTTCGTATCCGGCGATGCGACCGCCGCCGACCCGTTTGCACAGCACCTGCGAAATCACCGCCACAATCGAAGAGGCCAACTGCGTGCGAATCATGTCCTTCATGTTGGCCGGAAACGCGTCGACGATGCGGTCGATGGTCTTGGCCGCGCTGTTGGTGTGCAGCGTGCCGAAGACAAGGTGACCGGTTTCGGCCGCGCTGATCGCGGCTTCGATCGTTTCCAGGTCGCGCATTTCACCGACCAGAATCACGTCCGGGTCCTGACGCAGCGCCCGTCGAATGGCTTCGGCAAACGACGGCACGTCCTGACCGATCTCGCGCTGGGTCACGAGGCAACGTTTGTGATCGTGATAGTATTCGATCGGGTCCTCGATCGTGATGATGTGTCCTTCGCGGTGCTCGTTGATGTAGTTGACCATCGAGGCCAGCGTGGTGGATTTGCCCGAACCGGTCGGGCCGGTCACGAGAATCAATCCGCGCGGACGATATAGCAGTTCACGAATTTTGTCCGGCAGACCGATGTCGCGAAGGCCGAACATCGCGTTGGGAATCTGACGCAGCACCAGACCGTAGTGCCCCTTCGCCTTCAACACCGACACGCGGAAACGCGCCTTGTCGAGATAGGCGAAACCGAAGTCCGCCCCGCCTTCGAGTTTAGCCGACTGCTGATGGTGGTCGGGCGTGATCGAGAGCATCAGCCGCTCCGTCATCTCCGGGGTCAGATCAGGACCTTCGATCGGCACCATACTGCCGCTCAGGCGCAGCGTCGGCGGCTGACCCACCTGACAATGAAGATCGGAGGCGTTCTGCTCGACGACAAGTTCGAGCAGGTCGTTCATTTCGTAGCTCATGAGTGCGGAAAAACGGGTGAAGCTGTAAAATCAATCAATGACAGTTGCGGCCATCACTTCCTCCAAGGTGGTGAGACCCGCCGCTGCCTTGCGCAATCCATCGTCGCGCAGCCGACGAAACCCGTTTTGGCGGACATGTTCACGCAGAGCGGTGGCACCGGCATGCTGGTGAATCATGCGTTCGATCTCGGGGTTGACGACGAAGAATTCGAAAATCGCGATGCGGCCGGCGTAGCCCGTGCCGTGACAACGCGCACAGCCGCGTCCCCGCGTCACCGGCGTGTCCGCCGCCAGACCAGCCTCGCGCCACCAGTTCTGTTCCGCCGGAGTCGGCGGCGCCGCATGGCGACACTGGCCGCAAACGCGACGCACCAATCGCTGCGCCACCACCGCGCGCACCGCACCGGCGATGAGATATGGCGGCACGCCGAGATCGGCCAATCGCGTGATCGCGCCCGGCGCGTCATTGGTGTGCAGAGTCGAAAAGACCAGATGCCCGGTGAGCGCGGCGTTGATGGCCACACCGGCGGTTTCGCCATCACGAATTTCGCCGACCATCACGACGTTGGGCGATTGTCGCAACATGGCACGCAGGGCCGCGGCAAAACTCAGTCCGACTTCGTTGCGCACGGTGACTTGGTTGATTCCCGCCAGCCGATATTCCACCGGATCTTCCACCGTGATGATTTTGCGTTCGGGCTGATTGAGCTCGTGCAGACAGGCGTAAAGCGTGGTCGATTTTCCCGCGCCGGTCGGCCCCGTCACCAACACCATGCCGTCACTCGCCGCGGCAATTCGACGCAAGGTCGCGGCGTCGTCGGGCAACAGGCCCAGCTCATCCAGCCCCAACTGCAGCCGCTCGCCATCGAGCAGACGCAACACCGCACTTTCGCCATGCGCCGTGGCGACGGTGGA
>CBINJL010000331.1:0-4515 GCA_966250925.1 uncultured Opitutus sp.
CAGCATGTTGCGCGTCAGTCTCGTGGCCAATACCGACCTCAAGAACGTTGAGGAATTCCGCAACCTGGTCGTGGCCCAGCGCAACGGCGCCATTGTGCGTCTGTCCGACGTGGCCGATGTCGAACTCGGCGCCGAAAGCTACGACGTCGAGGTGCGGTTTGGCGGCAAGACCGCCACCTTCATGGGTGTCTGGGTGCTGCCGACCGAAAGCACCGTGGAAGTTATCAAACGCGTGCGGGAAGCCTTTCCCGACGTGCAGCGCGGACTGCCTCACGGCCTCAACGGTGCGATCGGTTACGACGCTTCGAAATACATCGAGGACGCGCTGCGTGAGATTCTCACCACGCTGGTCGAGACGCTGGTCATCGTGATGGTCGTCATCTTCCTCTTCATGGGGTCGCTGCGATCCGTCCTCATCCCGGTCGTGGCCATGCCGCTGTCGCTGGTGGGCGCGATGTTCCTCATGTTCATGATGGGCTTCACGATCAACCTGCTGACGCTGCTGGCGATCGTGCTGGCCGTCGGTATCGTGGTCGACGACGCCATCGTCGTGGTGGAGAACGTCGAACGCCACATTCGCGAAGGCATGTCTCCGATCGATGCCGCCATCACCGGTGCGCGTGAATTGGTGGGGCCGGTCATTTCCATGACCATCACGCTGGCTTCGGTCTATGCGCCGATCGGTTTCCAAGGCGGGCTCACCGGCGCGCTGTTCCGCGAGTTCGCCTTCACCCTTGCCGGCGCGGTCGCGGTGTCGGGCTTCGTGGCGCTGACGCTTTCGCCGATGATGAGCGCCTACCTGCTCAAGGGCGGCGACGCCGAGGAGAAGGGGCTTACCGGAGTGATCAATCACGCCTTCGACCGCCTGCGTGGCCGCTATGAACGGATACTGAACAGCCTGTTGGAAACGCGGCCGCTCGGCTGGTTCGGCGGCATCGTGCTCGGCGTATTTCTCACGCCGCTTTATTGGCTGGTTTACATCGGTGATCGCGCCAAGGGCCGCAAACCGCAGTGGGTGCCGGTGGTCACCGTGCTCGCCATCCTGTTCTCCCTGTTGCTCGGACCGTTCTTCATGATGGCGCAGAAGGAACTCGCGCCGACCGAGGACCAGGGCGTGCTCTTTACCATCGTCAACGGTTCGCCCACTGCGACGCTGGAACAGTCGGTGATGTATACCGACCTGGTGCAGAATATCTACGCCGCCCAGCCCGAATACGACAATTCGTTCCAGATCACCTTCGCCAATCAGGGCTTCAATGGTCTGCTGCTCAAGCCGTGGTCCGAACGCGACCGCAGTGTGATGGACCTTGAGGCGGCGTTGCAGGACGACGTGGCCCGTGTGCCCGGCGTCAATGTGATCCTGAGCACGCCTCCGGCGCTGCCGGCGGGAGGTAATTTCCCGATCGAGTTCGTCATCCGCTCCACCGACGACCACCGCGAGATGTTGGATTTTGCCAATCAACTCGTGCTCTACGCCAACACCGAGGCCAATGCCGGCGGCGGTGCGCCCACCTTCTACTTCGCCGACAGCGATCTGAAATTCGATCTGCCGCAGGTTTCGATCGATATCGACAAGGACAAGGTCGCGTCCATGGGGCTCAGCCTCACCGACATTTCCCGCGACCTCGGTTCGATGTTGGGCGGCGGTTATGTGAACCGCTTCGTCAACGATGGCCGCAGTTATCGCGTCATCCCGCAGGTCGAGCGCAGCGAGCGGCTCAATCCCGAGCAGTTGCTCGACTACCACGTGCGCGGACCGGAGGGGCAGCTCATTCCGCTGTCCACCATCGCCACGCTGCACGAGACGGTCGAACCACGGACGCTCAACCGTTTCCAGCAGCTCAACTCGGTCAAGATCACTGGTGTCGGCCCCAGCGTCGATGCGGCGCTCGCCAAACTGGAGCAGAAGGCGGCGGAGATTTTGCCCGCCGGTTACACCGTCGACTACGGCGGCCAGTCGCGCCAGTTGCGCCACGAAGGCAACGCCCTCTGGCAGGCCGGGCTGCTCGCGCTTATCCTGATCTTCCTCGTGCTTGCCGCCCAGTTCAACAGCTTCCGCGATCCGCTGATCATCCTGCTTGGTTCCGTGCCGCTGGCCTTGGTCGGTGCGATGCTGCCGATCTTCCTGTGGCAGACTTCGCTCAACATCTATTCGCAGATCGGCCTGATCACGCTCGTCGGCCTCATCGCCAAGAACGGCATCCTGATCGTGGAGTTCGCCAACAGCCTGCAGGAGCAGGGGGTGGCCAAACTCCAGGCCATCCGCCAGGCCGCGGCCACCCGTCTGCGTCCGGTGCTGATGACTTCGGCCGCCACGGTCTTCGGTCACATGATGCTGATCTTTGTGTCCGGTCCCGGTGCAGCCGCGCGTAACAGCATCGGCTGGGTGCTGGTGGTCGGCATGGCCATCGGCACGTTCTTCACCCTGTTTGTCGTGCCGGCGATTTACGTGCTCATTGCCAGTGATCACTCGCACGGCAAATCTGAGGACTCCTCGTCTGAAACCGTTTCACCGTCCGCGGCGTCCTGAACTCCGTCTGCTGTTTTCCGCCATGACCATCCCGTCTCTTCCGAATTCTCTCCGCGGAATGTCCGGTCGCGTTCTCGCGGCTGCCGCCTGTGCGTTGGCCGCTTTGCCGGCCTCCGCCCAGGTGCCGGACCAACTCGATCTGCAAACGGCGATCACCTTCGCCATCGATCACAACTACGCCATCCGGCAGGCCCGCGAGCGGCTCAAGGAGCAGGAGGGCATTATCGTCGAGGTGAAGTCGCAGGTGCTGCCCAACGTCAGTTTCGGCGGTTCCTACGGCTACGACGACGATGAGCTGCTCAATCCCGGCGCCAGCAGCAACCAGACCTGGCAACTCGCATTGCAGGTCCGTCAGTTGCTCTATTCGGGCGGCGGGGTGAATGCCGCTCTCGATGCCCAGCGACTGGTGCGCGAAACGGCGTTGCTTGATCTGCAGGCCATCATCAACGACCAGCTCCTGCGCGTGCGCACGAATTTCTTCAACGTGCTGCTCACCCGCGAACAAATCGAGGTGCAGGAAGAAAACGTGAAACTGTTGGAGGAGCAGCTGCAGACGGCCCGCAACCGTTTCGAGGCCGGCGCCGTTTCCAATTTCGACGTGCTGCGCGCCGAGGTTGAACTGGCCAATGCCAAACCCGATTTGATCCGCGCCCGCAACGGTCTGCGGACCGCCATTGACGAGCTGCGTTACGCGCTGGGCTTCGACAATCGCAACCCGGGCCAGCTTGAGCGCACGCCTGAATTCATCGGCGATCTCGACATCGAACCGGTGTCCTTCGATCTCGCGGCGTCGATCGACACCGCCCGGGCCAACCGGCCGGAACTGATGCGCTTGTCCAAACTCTACGAAGCCCGCGAGGCCGGGGTGAAAATCGCCAACTCCGGACGTCTGCCAACGCTCGCGCTCGTCGGCGGCTACGAGGTGCGCAAGGCGACGTTGTCGGACAGTTTCCGGGACTCGCTCGACGGCTGGACCGTGGCCCTGCAATCGAATTGGGCCATTTGGGATGGCCGCGGCACCCGCGGCCGCATCGACCAGGCATTGTCACTCCAGGAACAGGCGCGGCTGCAGTTGGAAGACGCCACTCTCGGCGTCGAGGTGGAGGTGCGCCGCGCGCTCTCCGCGCTCAACGAAGCGTCCGAACTCGCCGATGCCGCCGTCAAGGTGGTCGAGCAGGCCGACGAAGCACTGCGCCTGGCCAACGCCCGTTACGGTGCCGGCACCGCCACGCAGTTGGATGTGCTTTCCGCGCAGGTCGCCCTGACTGAGGCGCGCAACAACCAGTTGGAAGCCAATTACAGCTACAACGTTGCCGCCGCTGCCGCGCGTCGCGCCATCGGCATGTCGGATGTCTTGATCACGGAGTAAATCCGCGCTGAACATATCCGTGTTCCCGCGGTCCGAGACCGTCGCCCCAGCATGAAACGCCGTCGCGGTATCCTCCTTGTTTTCATTGGTTTGTTCGGCCTCCTCGTCCTCTTGGTCGTGGCCGCCTCGCTGTCGCCGGTCCAGACGTGGGCGGCGCGGAAAATCCTCAACTCCCAGCCCGATCTGGAAGGCTCCATCGGGCAGGTCACCGTCCGGCCGAAATCCATCGTTGTCACCGATCTCGATGTCACGCTGCCGGCCGAAGGCGTGCACGTGCGTGCGCCGCGGATCGAAGTCGATGTATCGGTCTGGGGACTGGCCACCGGCGCAATCTCGGTTGACCGGCTTGAAGCCCGCGGTTGGGAGGTTTCGCTGCGGCCGACTGCTGGCGCGTCGTCGACCACAACTGCCGCCGTGCCGGCTGCAACACCACGCTATGCCACCGCGGGTTGGACCGTGCCCGGGTTGGGTGGAGTTTCTCCGCCACTGGCTGTGGCCGACGGTGCCGGCTTGGCCTCCTTGGCCGAGACGCTGCAATTGCCGGAAAATCTGGCGGTGGGCACGTTGACCCTGGCCGGTCGTGCGACCTGGCAGGGCGAGCCTTCGGGCAGCGCGA
>CBINJL010000332.1:0-4507 GCA_966250925.1 uncultured Opitutus sp.
CCAGCCCGACGGCCCCTAGGAGCCGTTCACCGCGCATCCGACGCTCACTCAGCGCGACCTGCCCGCCGACCGCGATCATCCGGTCACCTGCACCGGTCACGCCGACTTCGAGATCGCACCCGACGGTTCCTGGTGGACGGTGTTCCTCGCCTGCACACCGTATCAGGGTGGCCACTACAACACCGGCCGTCAGACCTTCCTCCTGCCGGTGACGTGGGAAAACGACTGGCCCGTCATCCTGCCGCCCGGTGAAGCGGTGCCCTATGTCCATGCCGGCCCCGCTGGTGCCGGATTCGCAGCTCCGACCGCGCGGGTCGAAGCCCCGGCCTTCCCGTTGACCGGGAACTTCACCTGGCACGACGACTTTGATCGCGCCGAACTCGGCAATCCCTGGCTCTTCCTCCGCGCCCCGCAGGAAACCTGGTGGTCACTGGACAACGGCAGCCTGCGACTCACGCCGCGCGCCGACAAACTGCGCGAACGACACAACCCGACCTTCGTCGGCCGCCGCCTCCAGCACAACCGCTTCACCGTGCAGACCCGCCTGCAGCTGCCCTCCGCCACCGGAGTATCCGCCGGTCTCTCCGCGTTTCACAACGAAACCCGCCACTACAACTTCGGTGTCCGTCGTGTCAGTGATTCCGGCGATGCCTATGAACTCTATGTCGAGGCACAGCGCGGCCCGGTCGAGGCCGCGCAGTTCACCACCGGTCGCTTCGCTGCGGCTCCGGGCTCACCGCTCGCGTTGCGCCTGACCGGACACGACACGGACTACGTTTTCGAATACTCGACCGACGGCGGCACGAACTGGACCCAGCTCGGCGGCACCTTCGACGCGCGCAATCTCAGCGTGGAAACCAGCTACGACTTCATCGGCGTCCTCCTCGGTCTCTACGCCACGAGCGCGGAATAAAGCCAAGCGATCACTGCCACATCGATTCACCAAGGGCGCTCCGGATGGAGCGCCTTTTTCTTTGGATTGACGACCTGCCCATCGGTCTTCGCGATGAAGAAACAGATTCCCTGAATTTTTGCGATGGCCCCCGAGATCGACTCCTACCTGCGCAGCGCCGAGGCGTGGCGCGACGAGATGAACACACTGCGAAAACTCCTTCTCGGCTGTGGTCTCGACGAGGAGCTCAAGTGGGGCAAGCCGTGTTACGGTTTCGCCGGCGGCAACGTGGCCATTCTCCAGCCCTTCAAAGCCAACGTCGCACTGATGTTCTTCAAGGGCACGCTCATGTCGGACCCGCGCAGAATCCTCGAAAGTCCGGGCGCAAATTCGCAGGCCGCCAAACGCGCAGTATTCACTTCCGTCGACCAGATCGAAAAGCTCAGCGCCACCTTGCAGAGTTACATCCGGGAAGCCATCGAGCTGGAAAAGAGCGGCGCAAAGGTCTCGTTCAAGAAAAAGCCCGAAGCGACGCCGTTGGAATTGATCGCGGCCTTCAAGACGCAACCGCGTTTACAGACGGCCTTTGCCGCGCTGACGCCCGGGCGCCAGCGCGCCTATCTGCTTCATTTCAACAGCGCCAAACAGACGGCCACCCGCACCGCCCGCATCAAAAAATGCACTCCGGCCATTCTCGCCGGCAAAGGCTTCAACGAACGCTGAATCGGACTCTCCACGAAGTCTCACTGCATGCGTCATGCTGCGGTGAATACACGCCCCCATCCTCTCCCCCGGTTCCATCCGGGCGCTTCCGTGGTTGAACCGCATAGCCCTGAATCAGGGAATGGCCCGGCCGTGCAAATTCGCATCCGGCGCGATATTCCTGCCGGAGGTTGAATCCGGGCAACGCCCCCAGTCCGTTTCGCGCCTTCCGCATCGACTCACGGATGCCGAACGCACAACGTCCGCCTGCACAGGGCTGGGGTTTGCGACGATCGATCGTCGTTTCGTATGCCGGGTTTCGATCACGGCATATTGTTTCAAGATTCAACCATTCGCTGGAGACTGGGGAGGCCGCCCGGCCCGCCGCCACGCTCCAACGGCAAGCTGTAGTTGTATATGAAATACAGAGCGGACATAGATGGACTCAGGGCACTCGCGGTGATTTCCGTGATTCTGTTTCATGCGAATCTCGCCCTGTCCGGAGGCTTCGTGGGGGTGGATATCTTTTTTGTGATTTCCGGTTATTTGATCGGCGGAATTCTCGTCCAGGAGATCGAGACTTCGACCTTTTCAATGACCCGGTTCTGGATTCGCCGCATCCGACGCATCCTGCCGGCTTCGATCGTCGTTGTGGCGCTCACCTTGGTAACCGGTCTCTTCATATTCGATCCGGTGAGCATGGAGATCCTCGGCAAATCGAGTCTGTCGTTTGCCCTGCTTCTCGCCAACGCCTACTTTGCCAAGGAAGCAGACTACTTTGCAGAAGCCTCCGACCTCAATCCGCTCCTCCACACGTGGTCACTCGCGGTGGAGGAACAGTTTTACATCATCTTCCCCTTGCTCCTGGTGCTGCTCTTCCGCCGAAGTCGGCGCTTTGCCGGCTGGAGCGTGGCCGGAATCACTGCAGGCTCGCTCGCACTCTGCCTGCTGCTCACTCCGGGTTATCCCTCGATCGCGTTCTACCTACTGCCGACCCGCGCATGGGAGTTGTGCGCCGGCGCGTTGCTGAGTCTTGGCGAAAAACACATCCGCTTGTCGAAGCCCTCATCCACCCTGCTGGCCGGTCTGGGCACGGTAGCGATGATCGGACCGATGTTCCTCTATGATCGGACCACGCCGTTTCCCGGTTTCGCGGCCATCCTCCCGGTGGCCGGCGCAGTCGCGTTCATCGCCGGCAACCGTCACGGAGACAACCCCGTTGCCCGTCTGTTTTCGCATCGGCTCCTGATCGGAATCGGACTCTGCAGCTATTCGCTCTATCTCTACCACTGGCCGATTCTGGTCTTTGCCAAACACCTCTTCATCACGCCCAGCCCGGCCGTAACCACCTGCGCCCTCGTGCTCACATTTGCCTTCGGCTACTTGTCGTGGCGCTACGTCGAAACCCCGCTGCGAAAATCCAAACATCTCGGGTCGTGGCGCATCGCCTTTCCCTTCGCGATCGCCAGCAGCCTGGCGATCGTGGGGGGCGGTGGATACTTTTGGAAGTCGAGCGGTGTTCCTCAGCGCTTCGATCCCCTGACCAAACGCATCGCGGAAGACATCCGGCCGGCAGGGCTCGACTTCGAAAGCGAAACGATCGAAGGCGTGCCCCTCGGCCTCACCGACGAGTCGACCGCGTCCTACGATTTTGTGCTCTGGGGCGACAGCCACGCCATGCCACTGGCAACGTTGGTCAACACGCTCGCGTTGAAAAAAAATCTCCGCGGCCGCGCCTTGATCAGTTCCGGCGTCGCGCCCGTGACCGGTTTATGGAAACCGATGAAAGGAGATCGCGACGACGAATACTCGCTCGCGCTGAACCAAGGACGACTTGACTGGATTCTGCGGCATCGCGTTCCGCATGTGATTCTCGTCGCCCGCTGGACCGGAATGCTCGAAGGCCTGCTGCCAACCGAGATCGATGAACGCGCTGGCCGGACCTGGAACTACAATATGGTCGTCGACTCGCACGACTTGCCGGACCTGCAGACCAGCCGTGCGTCGTTCGAACGGCAGTTCTCGAAGATGATCCATCACCTCGAAACGCACGGTGTCGCTGTTACCGTGATCATGCAGCCGCCTTCGACCACCCGCGCCAACGCCTCGCGCGATTACTACAAGCTGCACCGTTTCCCTTACCTAAACCACGAGGATTTCCAGAACGACATTTCACTCGTGGCATTTCAGGGCTCCAACCAGCGGATGCTCGATCTCTTCCATGGCGTTCCCAGCGACGTGCTCACCGTCGTCGATGTCAGCGAGGCCTTCTTTACGCGGGACAAACCGCTGCATCTCTACGACAAGCGCTCGTTCTACATGGATGAGGATCACCTCACCGCCTACGGCGCGACTCACTTTTTGAATCCACTCATGGCCGATGTCTTGAACGGTTTCCGCACGCGTTAGCAGGAACCGTCCATCGCGAGGCGTTCGCACGCCGCGCCTATGACCTGAGCCATAGTCACAGTTTCCCTTTTGCCGCCCTGACAGTCGGGCGACGCTGCCGCAGGGTTGCGGGTCTCCCTTCCCCGAAAATTCCCATGCGTTTACCCCTCCGTCGTTTCCTCCTGCGTCACGTGTTCCTTTCCGTCGGCCTGCTGGGCTTCGCCACCGGCGTCGCCGCGGCCGAGCCCGCCACATCCACATCCGCGACTGCGACAGCCGCCGATCATTACACCTATGTCATCGTGCACGGCGCCACCGCCGGCGGCTGGGAATGGAAACGCACGGGCAACCATCTCCTGGCCGATGGGCATACCGTTTATCGTGCCACCCTCACCGGCCTCGGCGAACGGGTGCATCTCGCCCATGCCGAGGTCGATCTCGACCCCCACATCAACGATGTCGTCAACCTGATCCTGTTCGAAGACCTCCACGACATCGTGCTGACCGGCCACAGCTATGGCGGCA
>CBINJL010000333.1:0-4506 GCA_966250925.1 uncultured Opitutus sp.
GGACGTGGTGGTGTTCGGCGTCCCGGACCAGGGCCCTGGTTCGGTGCGCGCGTCGAGACCCAGGAGGACGCCGTCCGGGCCGGTATCCCCGTGGTCTGCGCCGTGGGCACCGCCGCATGTCCCGCCTTCTCCACGGTGGAGTGACAGTAGCGGCAGTCGATGCCGAGCTCGCCGTTGTGCAACTCGTGGCTGAACGGCACCGGCTGCACCGGAGCGTATCCAACCCGGGTATACTTCGGGGTCGCGTAATAGGTCGTCGCCGCCGTGACGATGCCACCGACCACCACCAGAAAGATGATGATCTGCAACGGCAGGCGGTTTGCCGATTTTGGAAAAAGATTCGACATGGGCCGGAGGGAATTCGGGCTGACGCGCCGAGGTTAAAGCGAATCCTGATCCCGTGCGATGGCACGAGACTCGGGTTGGAGCCGGAACTTTGTCCGCCCCGAGGGGTGAATGACCGCGTTGGATGCGGACTTCGCGAATAGTTTGGGCGCGAATGCGGAAGCGGCAAAAAGCGCTCCGATACGGCCGAAAAAGGTCTTGCGCGTATGTGTCTGGCTCACGGGTTCTTGAGTGGTCACGGTCAGCGGGTCAAAGAACCGCTCGAAGATTCCAAAGTAAAACAAAATTTCCCATCTTATTTGACGATAGGGAACTATTAGGGGGAGACGCTGATAAATCTGTGGTTACTAATCCAAATTTCTCGGCAAAACGCGCGAGAAGTCAGGCTGGTCAGGCCGCGTTTTTGGAAACGTTTTTGGGCGCACGCCGCAGGGACGGACGCCGTTTTCCTGCCACCACCGCCGCGTCGATCACGACCTCGGCAACATCGTCGCGATCCGGCAGGTCATACATCACTTCCAGCATGAGTTTTTCCATGATGGAACGCAGGGCGCGCGCACCGGTGCGCAGGTCGATCGCCTTCTGCGCCACGGCCCGGATCGCATCCGGCGTGAAACGCAGCCGGGCGCCATCCATCGCAAACAGTTTCGAGTATTGCTTAACCGTCGCGTTCTTCGTGCGCAGGAGAATTTTTTCAAGATCGGCGATCTGCAGTTGATCGAGCACGGAAACGACCGGAAGACGGCCGATGAATTCCGGAATCATGCCAAAACGCACCATATCCTCGGGCGCGATCTGCCGCATCATTTCCACCGGATCGAGCTGCACTTCGGCATCGCGCCGGAAACCGAGCGAACGGGTGCCCAGCCGCTTCTTGATGATCTCGTCGAGGCCGACAAACGCACCGCCGCAGATGAAGAGAATGTTGGCGGTGTTGATCTGGATGTATTCCTGATTCGGGTGCTTGCGTCCGCCCTGGGGCGGCACGTTACACACCGTGCCTTCGAGAATCTTGAGCAGGGCCTGCTGCACGCCTTCGCCGGAAACGTCGCGGGTGATGGAAACGTTTTCGGTGGTGCGGCGGATCTTGTCGATTTCGTCGATGTAAATGATGCCGCACTCGGCCTTCTTCACGTCGTAATTGGCCGCTTGGAGCAGGCGCAGCACCACGTTCTCCACGTCTTCGCCGACGTAGCCGGCCTCGGTCAGGGTGGTGGCGTCGGAAATCGCAAACGGCACGTCGAGAATGCGGGCCAGCGTGCGCGCGAGGAGCGTCTTGCCCGAGCCGGTGGGGCCGGCCAGGAGGATGTTGCTCTTCTCCACTTCCACGCCGTCGAACTCGGGCGCGAGTGCGTTGGAGTCTTTGTCAAACCCCTGCCCGGCGTCGAAAGCCAGTCGCTTGTAGTGGTTGTAAACCGCCACCGAGAGCACCTTCTTGGCGTGCTCCTGACCGATCACATGATCGTCGAGCGTAGCCTTGATCTGGGCGGGTTTCAGCAGGCGAAAAGACGGCTTGGCATCGATCGGACTCTGCTTGGTTTCGCGGTCGATGATCGTCTTGCAGACGTTGACGCAGGAGTCGCAGATGTAGACGCCCGGACCGGCGATGATCTTCTTCACCTCGGTCTGGGATTTTCCACAAAAGGAACAGAGCGTCATCCGTGACGATTTGGCCATAACGGGAGGGTTATCGGCACGTTTCTCCCTGTCGAGGGGAGAAAAATGCAGAAACGGACCATTTTTCTTGGTCCGTTTCGGTTTTGCCCTTGCGGGCGTGAAAGGAATGCATGCGACGGCGTCAGACCGCCCTGCCCTGCGCCGGTCAGGCCGCCGACGGCACGGCGAGATTCTGCGCTTCGCGGGTGCTTTCGACCACGTGATCGACGATGCCGTAATCGCGGGCCTCGATCGCGCTCAGGTAATAATCGCGATCGGAGTCCTTCGCGATCTGCTCAACCGGCTTGCCGGTGTGCTTGGCGATGGTGGCGTTGAGGGTTTCGCGCCAGCGGAGGATTTCCTTGGCGGCAATGGAGATGTCGGCGGTCTGACCGCCGGCTCCGCCCGAAGGCTGGTGCAGCATGACGCGACTGTTGGGCAACGCGAAACGTTTGCCCTTGGTGCCCGAGGCCAGCAGCACGGTCGCCATCGAGGCGGCCATGCCGATGCAGTAGGTCACCACGTCGCACTGCAGGAAGTTGATCGTGTCGTAGATGGCCATGCCGCCGGTCACCACGCCGCCCGGCGAGTTGATGTAGAGATGGATGTCCTTCTTGGGATCTTCCATCTGCAGGAACAACAACTGCGCGATCACGCTGTTCGCCACCCCGTCGTCGATCGGCGAGCCGATGAAAATGATCCGGTCCTTCAGGAGCCGGGAATAAATGTCCATCGACCGCTCACCACGGCCGGTATTTTCGATGACGTAAGGGATGTAGTAGGAGCTCACGAGCGATGTGCGATGAAGTTGGCGGGCGCCGCCGCCGGGCGTTACTCCGACTTGGCTGCGCCCTCGGTGACAGTGGCCTTGGAGACCACCAGATCAAGGGTCTTGTCGAAGAGGATCGATTGCTGGATGGAACGCAACCGGTCACGATTCTTTGCCAGCTCCTTGACGAATTTGTCCGGCGCCTGGCCGCTCTGCATCGCCTGCTGGTAGATGACCTGGTTCATGTCGTTTTCCTCGACCTTGACCTTCTCCTTTTCGGCGATCTTCACGAGGAGCAGCTGGCTTTGCACGCGGGTCTCGGCCGCCTTGCGGGCGTTGGCGTAGAGCGCTTCCTTGTCCTGCTCGAACTGCTCCGCCGGCACGCCGCGACGCATGTTCTGATCGATGAACTGGCGGAGCACGCCCTGGGTTTCCTGCTCGACCAGCGATTCCGGCGCCGGGATGGCAACCTTGGCCAGCAACGCCTCGGTCACCTGGCGGCGCTGCTCGGCACGGTTGCGGTTCTCCTTTTGCAACTTGATGTGGTTGCGAATGTTGGTCTTGAGACCTTCGAGATCGTCGGCGCGGTGCGCCTTGCAGAACTCTTCGTCCACTTCAGGCAGCACGCGCTCGCGCACTTCCAGCACTTCCACGGCGTAAACCGCGGTCTTGCCGGCCAGCGCCTCGACCGCCTTGAACTCGGCCGGGAAAGTCACGGTGACGTCCTTCTTGTCGCCGGTCTTCAGACCGCCGAGCTGGGCGCCCAGGCCGGGGATGAGGCCTTCGTTTTCACCTTCAACTTCTTCCCAGGTCTGCGGCACCTTGCCGTAGATTTGCTTCTCCGGCGCGATTTCGAGAATCGCCGTGCCGTCGATGGTGCCTTCGTAGGAAATCTTCACGTAGTCGCCCTTGGCGGCGGCGCGTTCGGCCACCTTGAAGTCCGCCCGCTCGGCGCGCATGTTTTCGAGCACCTTTTCGACTTCCTCGTCGGAGGCTTCGGTCGGCTCAACCGTAGTCGGAAGCCCTTCGTATTCGGGCAGTTCGAACGTCGGCTGAACATCCACCGTGATGGTGACGACGGCCTCGGCATCGGGCTTGATCTCGCCTTCCTCCACGCTGACGACGCTCAGCACGTCGAGTTTCGAATCCTCGACCGCGCCGCGGTAGGCCTTGGTCACGACCTTCTTCTTGAACTCCTCATCGATGTCCTTGCCGTAGCGCTTCACCACCATGGCGATGGGAGCCTTGCCGGGGCGGAAACCCGGGAGGCGGGCGAGTTTGATAAATTCCGCGACGACCGCCTTGTGCTCGGCGGCGACTTCGGTGGCTTCGATGGAGGCCACGAGGCTTTTGCGGGTTTCGGAAACGTCTTGGGTTTGGATGTTCACAACCGGGATTGCAGTGAAGGCTATATTGAAAGAATTGGCCAACCTACGGAGTCGCCCTCGGCGCGGTCAATGCCGGATTGTGTCCGCCGCAGTCGCGATGGGAAACCGACCGCCGTCCGATGCGTCTAAGCTGGCACGATGTCCGCATCCGCGCTCCGCCCTGCCCTGACGCCTGAGCGTGCCTGGGAACCGTTGCCCGCCGCCGACTGGAATCGCGCCGCCGCGTTCCACCTTTGCCGTCGCCTGGGCTGGAGCGCCCAACCGGACGAGATCGCACGCACGCTGGAGGAGGGCCCGGAACGCACCGTCGTCCGCACCGTGGCCCGTCCGGCCCCCGCGCCCGCCGCC